>JBAHZV010000074.1:0-9342 GCA_037132845.1 Psychromonas sp. | reverse complement strand
GATCGCGATGGATGAGAATATGCAGCTGCATCTGCTTTAGAGTAACCTTGCTCATTAACCAGTGATATTGCATCTAATTTAAATTCTTTTGAATATTTTTTACGTGCTGTCATTTCATTTCTCCAATTAAGCTCATTATGTCTTAACTGGGGAGGGTGAATCCATTAAACCACGTCATACCAACTCATTTAAGATAGCGAATGTATGTGGGTAGTTTTTACTAAGAAGCTCTGCAGACATAGTTAATATTCCTGAAGAAGGCTTAGCTAACGAAGCTCTAGATAGATTAAGTTCACTATACTCTTAACCTCAAGCACATTTCGGCAATGAGCTTATACCTTATCTCACGCAGCATTCTTAACTCACCTGCTTTATGGGGTACGCCAGGTAACTCCTCTACATACTTAATTAGAATATCGGCTTTTTCTTCTATCTTACTCAACATATCATCTAACAAAATAAAGGCTAATTTGCTAGGCAGGCCAAGTTGCTTAGCAAAAACGACAATATTTTCTCGCGTCAACTCACCAAGGGTTTTAGCGTTACCCATTGGTTGAGATAACTCTGCATCCAAATGCCCTCTTTTATCCTCATAAATTGCCGTACATATTAAATCATACATAGGTGATAAAACTGCACCTTGCTCGTTCACTAAACAAGATAGGTTTTTTAAATGTGCATCAGTATTTCCAACAATGGCATTAAAAATAACCCAATTAAATATCGTTATTTTTGTTGCCCCTTTGTTTCTCAGGCTATCAGCAAACCTATTTAATTGCTCTACGTTACTCAGTGCATACTTACTCGCTCTGCTTAAGCCTAAAGACTGGCAAGCATCAAGCGCATGAAGTCGAGTTTGCTTAGGGAAGCCCCCCTTTCTGTCAAAACGTTCAATAACATAAGCAGCAGCGGGAAAATAATAAACCTCTGTTACAGGAACATTGAAGCCAAGTGACTTCGCTAAATTCATCACAAACCACTCATTTCTAACTGTTTGCCAATATAAATCAGGTTTAGAATGTTCTGGTTTTAAAATATGAGAGGAAGGAGTACTACCAACTGGTTCAAAAAAATTGCCTTCATCAAGAATAATAAGCATTTTGTGCTGAGCGCCTGCAATGGACATGCGCTTACTTTCAACATTATTAAGCGGTATGTCTGGCAAAGATGATATTCTGTCGTTTAAATTCTCATAAGATAGGGGAATGAACTCAAGCTTATTATCAAGGGGCTCTGTTGTTAACGTTATTGCACCAGCGGACTCTGAACCAACAATAGATAATATGCCAAATGAATCGGCTTCATTTACATTTAGATCTCTTGCTAACAATGTTCTCGCACCTTCTTCTGGCAAAAGGTTATCAAAAAACCATTGAATATAACGCTTACTTGAGCCATCAATATGCACAGCATGTGAAACAGGAATATTTGAACAAAGTGCATAACAATCAGATCGTTCAAGCCAATTTTGATCGTATTGAAAAGACCATATATCTTCGTTTTCAGTCAATTTTCCAATTATGGAGTCGTTTATATATACTTGAAGCTCACGCATTATTTACCCTTTCACTTTGTCTATTTTATCAAGATATTTTTCACTTACCCCTGGTGGAATATCTATCAACAACTCAATGCCTAACTGGTCTAGAAGACGCAATACCCGACCTATCTCAACAGTCTCTTTGCCATTTTCAAATTGGCTCATAAACGTTAAACCATTACCAGACAGCAAGCCTGCCGTTGATTGGTCTAAGGACTGTGCCTGTCTAACAATTTTAGCTAACTGGCCCAACTGCTTTGTATTATTTAGTTTCATATTCCCACCTGTGCGTTCACATAAATACTACTCTCAAACATGGGAAAATCAATATATTTATACGTACGCATAGAAAACAAGTAAAATTGACTTGTACACGTTATTTTTATGCGATCACATAAATTTATTCTTAGTTTCCTGAGCCACTAACTAAAAATACAAGGCTATCTTTCTCTGTTTTGAAAGCCGACCAATGATGAAGATCCCCTTCCAATAAAGAGAACAAATAAATATTCAGCTCATAAAGTGAGGCGAATGAAACTCAGGTTGCACAAGAATACGACTTCAAGTAACAAGCCAAAGCCACGCGCACACTAAAAAATACAAAGCTATATTACAAACAGCATCACAACATTTACATAAAAACAAGCATAAACAACAGCCTTTATATCAAGCTAAATGTCCATCTCCATTTGATTTATGTACATCATTAAAGAGGGGGATAAATAAAAAAGAGTCACTAAAAAAAGGTATCACATAACGTTTATTTGTTTATTTTACACTTAAATCCATACGCGTTATTTCGTGAGTGGCTACTCTTGCTCATCAGATACTATCGATTGTCGTGTCAAACAAAGTGCCAATAAATTATTGAGTGCCGTAGAGACACTTTGTACATACTGCTTAGCATCATCAATAAAAGGGATTGATTCGCCAATCACGACATCACAATTAAAAGGAACAAATACCATTTCTCCTTTGGGTAATGCCCGACCTAGTCCATGCATTATCACAGGGACTACGTTTAATGCTGGTTGTGTTTTAATAAGATGATGAATACCCCGTTTCAACGAACTTAAGCGTTCTGGCTCACCGCGCGACCCTTCTGGAAATAGCACCAGTATATCGTCATTATCTAACGCTTGATGACAGTCATCAAATAGCGAATTTTTATCTTTGACTTGACCACGATGTATTGGAATGATGCCGATAACATTTAATGAAAACCAAGCTAATAACTTGTTGGACAAAAAATAATCAGCAGCCGCCACCGGCCTCACTTTATGTATGTCACGCAATGGATACAAACTCATTATCACCATCGCATCCAAATGACTATTATGATTCGCCACTAAAATGGCAGGGCCTTTTTTAGGTAATCGTTCTTTAAAAAAGACATTTAAGCCTAATCCAAAGAATACAATTGGCTTTATGCATAAAGCAAAAAATAATACTTTTAAAAAACGCCCCATCAATAGTCCTTAATAATGTAAATAGTAGAGAAAATGGAAAAATAATGGCGCAGTATAAATTAAACTGTCAATTCTATCGAGTAAGCCACCATGGCCTGGAATGAGTGTACCGCTGTCTTTTATTGATAAATCACGTTTAACTGACGAAATCACCACGTCACCAACAAATCCACTTATTGCGATTAATGCACCGGCAACAAAACCTTCTAGCATTGACAAAGGAGTAAGATAAGGTGCAACGAATCCAGAAATAATCGTCACGGTCACAACACCACCAATAAAACCTTCCCATGTTTTATTGGGACTAACTTTAGGTATAATTTTATGCTTGCCCAACATTTTTCCCCAAATATATTGGCATACATCATTAAATTGAGTAATAAAAATAAGAAATAACACTAATCCAATGCCACCAGCTTGCTCATTTTTCACGGGTAATTGTAAAAGATAAGCAATATGACTAATACACAATACCGATAACATTACCCCCCAATGAATAGTCCCCAATGAGCGAATGAAACCTTTAGTTTCGCCAATGAATACCGCTCTCATGGGTAAAAACAAAAAAACGTAAATCGGTATGAAAATAAGAAACATGCCATACCAAGCTGTTGCCACCCAATAATATTGAACAGGTATCGCCAAGTAAGCCCATAATAAAACACGCCGGTCAGCTTGCCTTGTAGGTACAATAGAAAAGAACTCTTTTAAAGCAAGGAAACTTAAAATAGCAAAAAATATAACGGAGGTAGTGTTCGACGCAATTAAAACGCCAAACAGAATGGCAATCATCCACCACCAAGATTGAATGCGTTGCCGTAATTCGACGAAATCTTTATTCGGTGATTTAATTTTTAAGAATAAACGTATTGTTGAGGCAATAATCAATAAAGCGACAACACTGAACATTGCATACTGAGAATGCAGTGGGATATTAACAAACATATTTGCTTTCCTGAACATGAGAATAAAAAATCATACGCTATTTTTATTTGCTAAGTGTTCGCAATATAAATCAATATTGATTTGCATATATTTAGACTGAACATAGCGCGGTCTTATCTTTGTTAAATGCGCCTTAATTTCTTGATTATTTTTTCCCTTATAAATCATCCAAGCCCAAATAACTAATATTGAACGTGATAAACCTAACGCACAATGTACATATACCCCTTGAGATTTCTTTTCTTCAATTAAGAGTACAACTTTATGTAAGGACGCTGGATCTTGAATAGTTTGATCAAGAAAATTAAATCGGTGCTGAATTAATGCCGTTTTATTAAACTGCAGTTCGCTGGCAAGGTTAATCACTTGATCAATACCAAGCGTACTGATTTTGCTATATTCGCAAAGGCTCGGGTGACGCCCGACAAATATTCCTTCATCGACTTTGGCAAACAGTGGTAATGCACGCTTATAAAAAGACCAAGAGAGCTTACAGCCTAAAAAATAAGGCGCAAAAAGTAACCATTTGATGCTGTTTTTTTTACCATTGGTGGCGAGCAAAAAGTGATTCGCACCAAAGGCATAAATTAAGCTAACACTCAGCATGCTAATAAACAGGTACATAAATAGAGGACTTATTTTGAAACTTAACACCATTAATACAATACAAGCGATTAAATAATAGAGGGCCATTTTTAGATGTCTCGGCGTCATAAATAAATTTAGCCCACTTTCATTACGTCCTTTTTTAAACAGGTATACAGCTAAAAATCCCACTAATAACCCGCATGGTAGATCAATGAAATGGTGTTGAAAAACAAAAACAGTTGACAGAACAACCAAGGTTAACCAAGCAGCAAGTAGGCATTTCAGCCCTCTATTTGCTATATGCGACTTCATGCTAAACCAAAAAACAATCGAAAAGCTAACGTGTAATGAGGGTAATTGGTTAAAAGGTTTATCCGCTTCTAATAACTTAAACAAGAAAGCAAAGCTATCAATAGCTGGCTTTTCAAAAGAAAACTGTAATGGGAAAATTAAAAATATCAGCACAGATACGAGCAGAATAAATAAAATGCGTAGCGCGAGCACCCTTAATTCAAAGCGAGTTTGCACCAATAAAAAAGCAATAACAAAAACTAAATCCGATGACATATAGGGAACAATAAAGGCGGGCATAAAAACAATACTTTTTTCCCAATCCCAAAACAATGATAAATGTGGTGCAGTGACACTTGCAAACTCGTTGGCAGAGCCATAAAGAAGAAAAAACAGCATACCCATGTAAACCAGCCATACAAAGCGTTCTTTGAGTGTAGCAGGTGCTTGCATCGCACTGTTAAAAGGTTTTACATTAGTCAAAAATTATACCTTTAACCTTGTTTTATGAGCATTAAATAACGCCGATGAAACAGTGAAAATACCCCAGTTATCAACCAACATGCCATCTTTACTAAAGCCATGTTGAGCAAATAATTTATCGAGTTCGTACTGACTCCTACGACGCATTATCCATTTACTGTCTTGATGATTACCAAGTACATTTGCAATCTGCTCTAATTGAGGATGCCATGGCTGACCTGTATAGATAAGAAAACCTTGATCTTCAATAATTGATGCAACACCTTTAATTGCATTGTTAATTAATGCGTTCTCAGGAAACAGTTCAAAGACCCCCGAAATAACAACAATGTTAGGCTGAAAGTCATTGTGAACATAACTCTGTGGATCAAACGCATCACTTTGCGTGTAAGTGATATTGGTTAATCCTTTTTCTGTTGCTAATATGCGCCCTTGCTCTACGTTTTGTATTTGATAATCACGAACTTGAATAGAGACATCAGGGTGACTCTCTGCAATTTCGATTAAATAACGCGCGGGGCCACCAGCAATATCTAATATGCGCACCTCTTTACCAGTGAGTTGTAGCGTTTTAATTTTTTCTTTAATCGATTCAACAGAGTGCACTTTACGCTGGCGGATCCCCTTCCAACCAATACTATTAAGATAACCTTTATCGATAAACTTACCAATAAAGGTTATGCCTTGCGCTTTGTTTTTATAAATATGATCTAAAGTCACCCCAGAATCAAACCCATACTGAAGACCAATTTCCATTCCTCGGCTAATAAAACCTAAATACTTCATTGCATTACGTTGAATGTAAAAGTCAACTTTTGAAACAAGTGGTAGAGATCCATAGCGAATTTTGTCGCACTCTTGGCCGGTAATAGTGACTAATTTATCAGTGCTATCAGTACCTTCGTAAGCAAAAGAGTCATTAATAAAACGTGATATTTCATCAATCGCTAACGGTGAATTTTCTTCGTATAACACACCATGAAAAAAATTATCTAAGCTCACAAAGCGTTTTAATGGCGATGAGAGATTGGCGTAAAAATCACCCTGTATTGCTGAATCAACAACATAATCTTTAGCGGCAGACAGTACCAATGTCGGTACAACAATCATAGCAGCATCCGAAACAATACGTTCGCCAGTATCAAGCAAAGTAGTTAGTTGACGCGCAGGAATATGTGGTGTGATACGTGGATCTGAATCGTACTTTAGCTGTTGCGCTTTATCATGTGTTAGAAATTTCGATTTAACGTAAGAGGTAATATTTAATTTTGGTTTGACGGTCAGTGCTAATTTTAAAAATTCTTTAGCAAAGGGTACATACAACTTAATTTTAAAAGCCGGTGCAACTAATGCCATACCGCTAATTTTAGGCGCATAATCATGTACCCAAGTGGAAGCAACAACGCCAGCGACAGAGTTAGCAATCAAAAATATATCTTGTTCTTTTTTATTTTCTTTGGTGCAGACAAATGCCACAAATGCATTTAAGTCCCTGACTAAATCCATAAATTCAAATGTTGCTTTTACTTCACTGTAGCCATGACCACGATTATCAAAGGAATAGATTGTATAACCTTTAAAAGCTTCATTTTCAGCAATATCTTGCAAACGTTCAGAATGCTCGTGTCCACGGTGCAATAAAAGTAAAACCTTGCCATTACTCACGGCATCACTTTTCCATGAACGATAAAATAAAGACTGATCATCAAAAGTTGTAAAGGTACCTGTTTCCATACTCATGATTTAATCCTACTGGTTGGTATAATACTAATCTGCTTAACTATCTGAACATGCCAGCTTATTAAAACAGGGAGGTGCTACGTTGCACTCAATGTACGCCTTGAAACCACAACAATTAACCATTTAATAAAGTAAAATGGCATTAAACTATTAATTTATATGCGTATTATAGAATTCCGTTATGCATACGTTTATAGAGAGTCACTAAGCCTAAAAGACTCACAATCCCTAAATAAATCATTGCAGAGGTTACAGATAAAAAGTCGAAAGCAAGTAAAATAGCGAACAGCCCCATTACAAAAGCACGATCACTTTTACCCATTGGACCATCATATCGGCGATCATTGTTGATTGCCTGAGCCACAACACCGGCCATTTCGGTAAATAAAGCAATCAGGACAAACGTGACTAATAAGCTGGGAGAAACACCTGTAACAAAGACCAGAGGTAGATAGAGCACAACATCTGAAATCACATCGCTCATTTCATTTAGCATTGCGCCTTTCATTGTTTTCATATTATGTTCACGTGCTAACATACCATCAATGGCATTGAGAGCCATGCGTATAAAAAGAACGATTGGTAATAAAAGTAATGACCAACTAGCACCGTGACTTAAATAAATCAAAATACCGCAAGCAAGCGATAAAACCAGTGCAGCCCAAGTTACTTGATTCGCTGTCACATTGTTTTTTGCAAGTATTACAACACAAGGCCTAAGGAGACCTTGGAATTTTGGCTTAAGATCATAAATGGTTATCATGTAAGCTCTCTGTCTGCGCTATTATAAATAGCGAGTTAAAGGTTAACGTTTGGAAATACTATCTATATTCTACCCATCATTTAATTTAATTAAAAAACAGCATTCTGACACGATTTGCTTTATTAGCATTGTATTTTTAAAAAATAATACAGTATTACTTTGTTTTTACTATATATTTATACTTTTAAAGTGAATATTTTTCTTTTAAATTACAATCTATTATGTACATTTACAGTGATACTCACGCGAGCCTTTGATGTTATAAAAACCTGTACATAAGGCCCACAAGTAGAACCTATGTGGCAAAACAGATCACTCTGCCCAGTGATACCAAATGAACTAAAAAGGAGATCACTCTCACTCGTTTAAATCAACCTTAACTGCGTTGTGAGTTTTGAAGTGAGGATAACTATCTCCTGCAACTCACGCCTTGTTATAGCTAAATAAAAATAATCTGGCATAATAGGTGAATGGGATATAGTTTAGATTTTCGCCAACGCGTTTTGGCCTACAAAGAAGAAAACCAGTTTACTTTTGAAAAAACAAGTGGGCATTTTAATGTTAGCCTTAGAACGTTGTTTCGCTGGGCTAATAACATCACACCTTGTACTGTGCGTAAAAAACCTGCAACAAAAGTGGATATGCAAGCGCTAGAGAAAGATGTGCAATCTCACCCAGATGATGATCAATGGGAACGAGCTAAACGCTTAGGTGTTTGCAAACCTGCTATTCATTACGCTCTAAAACGCACCCACATCACCTTTAAAAAAAACACTAAAACACCCTAAAGCTGACGAAGAAAAACGATTGAATTTTCAGCGTCGCATTGCATGTTATGAAGCGGCGGGGAAAAACATTGTTTACCTTGATGAAAGTGGCTTTGCGCAATGCGCACCACGTACTCATGGCTATTCAAAAAAAGGCCTTCGTTGTTATGGTATACATAATTGGCAGGCAAAAGAGCGAGTGAATGTTATTGGTGCTATTGTCGGTAGCTTATTCTTAACTTTGAGTGTTTTTAGCTGCTAGGTTAATTCAGATGTATTTTATGCTTGGTTAACTCAATACTGACTGCCAAAGGTACCTAAAGACGCTGTTATTGTCATGGATAATGCCTCTTTTCATAAACGCAATGATAGGCTCGATGCGATCCACGAAAAGGGGGTTATTTGCGAATTTTTACCACCATATAGTCCTGACTTAAATCCAATTGAGAAAGAATGGGCGCATGTAAAATCAATTAGAAGAACTAAGCGTTGTGAGCTTGATGAACTGTTTATTGAGCATCTTGACTATGCCAATTTATATTGATCCGGCTATACCCGCGTTTAAATAATGAGCTAATTTGTGATAATTTTATACTCAGGTACTTAAGATCGCGACAATTATTGTCAATAGGGGGCTGGTTAACGGTTACAAGAAAATAATATCCGATAATTCGTAATCTTTATTCGCTTCTACTCTGTGATCTTCTATGCTTTCAATATTTTGTAAAAATGTCACGATAACTCATTAATGTTAAA
>JBAHZV010000148.1:0-20329 GCA_037132845.1 Psychromonas sp. | reverse complement strand
AAGAGCCTGACAACCTGATTAACTTTTTCAAATGAGGTGACATCAATGAATTGATCCACACTGCTATCCGCTCCCATACTAACTTGGGAACAGAGATTAATCATTGCCGAACGGCGCTGAGTTTTGCCGGAGAGATGAATCTCTGAAGCCCCTGTTAATGCAATCAATTGCTGTGCATTATTTTCATTGACACCGCAACCAGGCATAATTGATAAGCGTTGCCCTGCTTGCTTAACAAAACACCTTAACTGTTCAATTCCTTGCTCTGCCGTTGATTGTTGCCCAGAGGTAAGAATACGTTCGCAACCTAAGTCAATCACTTGCTCTAATGCGTATTGCCAATTCTGAACAAGATCAAAAGCACGGTGAAAAGTGACACCAAGATCACCTGCGCTCGCCAACCATTGCTTACACGCGCTGGTATTAATACTCGCGTTGCCATTGAGCGCCCCAATGACCACACCATTAACACCTAAATCACGCAACATTTGAATTTCATCATTCATGCTGTCTATTTCGTTAGCCGAAAAGAGAAAGTCCCCCGCGCGTTGGCGAACCATGGCATAGACAGGAATAGGGCTATGTTTAACGGCATAATTGGTGAATGCCCAGCTGGGTGTAATGCCACCAATGGATAAAGCACTACACAGTTCAATACGGTTTGCGCCCGATTCAATTGCGGTGTGTAGTGATTCGATATTATCGACGCAAACTTCAACGAGTGTCTTTGCCATTGTTATTTTTACCCTTATTTTTTTAACATAGTTGTTTTTAACACTGTTATTTGATGTACTCAGTATACCATTGCGTTGTTATTCTGTTCATCTTCATGAGAAATTGATACTGAGGAGAGGGTTGTTAACTTGAAGCGTACTTTTCAGCGCATTTGTGGATCGTTTCATCACTGACAACAAGATCTTTTAATCGTCACTCTTTTCCTTTTCTAGTTATTTGCTCAACGGGTTCTCTCTATTATTCATCGAGAGAACTCGACCTCATTATTTAAATCTCATTAACCGGTATACGATGGAAGAATACTCAACATCGACATAATATGAAACACGGCCGTTAACACTCCGAACCCCATCACCAAATAGATCATGACTTGCCCACCTGGCGCTTTAAAGCCTTTATCAGCGTTATCTAAGAGACGTGCTTTTCTAACAAGAAGCGCCGGAACAATACACGTCCAAACAGCGGCTGCTGCACCCGCATAGCCAATAACGATAACAAATCCAAATGGGAATAATAACGATAAAACAAGCGGAGGTAAAAAAGTGATCAGCCACGTTTTAGCTCGCCCTTGCTTAGTATCTTCAAACTTGAAAAAGTCGGCTAAATAGTCAAATACTCCAAGACCAACACCAATGAAAGAGGATAAAATAGCAGCCATTGAGAAGGAGTTAATGGCATTTTTAACGTCTTCTGACTCAATAACCGTCGCGAGTGCCAACAGTAATACATCTACATTGCCACCTTGCTCGATGATTGGTGCAAACGCACTTCTCGGTAGGTTTCCATAAATACTAAATAACCACAAAAAATACAGGCTCAGCGCGATAACCGTGCCAATTAGTATCGCGTACTTGGCTTTTGTTTCTTCACCGTAGTATGCACGCATCGAAGTCACCGAGTGATGATAACCAAACGAAGTTAATGCGACGGGAAACATGACCAAAGCATAAGGAGCATAACTTGCTTCCACATTGATCGTGTCAAACAGTATCGACATGTCGACGTTCATTGCTAACCCAGACACACCAAATGTAAAACTCAAGATCATGAACAGGATCAAAACCACGGAAATTTTGTCTACCGCCCGGGTTGAGTGCCAAACAAAAGACGAAAATACCAGTACAAATAAGATAGAAGCGATTTTACTATCGAGGTGCAGAGACTCTTGAAGAATAAGACCCGATGATGTGATATAAGCATAAAGTAATATCCCACCTACAAAATAAACAGCTAAATTATTGAACATGTTGACTTTTTCACCAAGCAAGTCCTTCGTCACAGTATTAAATGACACTTTTAAATCATAATTCTTAAATGCTTCCAATAACATCCAGCCTGATACGGTCATGACGATCATGGTTAATGTAATCGCTAAAATGGACCACATCGTCCACGCGCCTGCGCCGACACTTGGCAAACCTAACATACCAGCCCCGACACAGACACTCGCGATAATGCAGCCACCACCTACTATCGAAGGTTTTTTATTTTTAACGTTGTTATTTAATGTAAACGTAGCATTCTGTTTCATATTTATTCTCTCTTATCATTTCACGTTATTCGCTCAAGAACCTAAACCACATGTTGTAATATCTGTTTAGGTAAAAGCACCCAATTGAGCGCTCTTGTTATTACAATTAGGCTTCTGTCAGAAATTTACCTTCTGGCTTCACTGTTTTCTGTACAGATTCAACCTCTTTAAATTGAGCTGTAAAATGGCGCAATACAGCGGGCTCATAAGTAAAATCAAGACCTTTCACATTGGCGGCATTTTCCTGCACTTTTTGGAAGGCTTCAATAACGAAATCCATGTGTGTTTGAGTGTACGTTGCACGTGGAATAGTCAATCTAAGCAGCTCTGCCGGACATGGGTGCTGCTTACCCGTCACCGGATCTCGCCCTAACAATAGCGAACCAATTTCAACCGAACGAATACCTGCAACTTTATAAAGCTCACACGCCAAAGCATGTGCAGGAAATTGGCAGGCAGGAATATGTGGTAGCAGTTTGCCGGCATCAACAAAAGCAGCATGACCACCCGCCTGTTGGCAAACGATACCCATCGCTTCTAAACCATCGACAAGGTACTGAACTTGTCCAATACGATATGCTAACCACTCTTGGCGCATTCCGTCATAAAGACCAACGGCAAGGCGCTCCATCGCACCACCTTCTAGACCACCATAAGTTGGAAAACCTTCCTGAATGACACACAATGTACGGCACTCGGTATATACATCCATAAAAGAATCATCTTTAAAGCAAAGTAATCCCCCCATTTGCACCATGGCATCTTTTTTTGCCGACATGGCTAGCACATCAGCGTACTGATAGGATTCACGCGTGATCTGTTCAATTGTCCAGCCTTGATAAGCTTTTTCACGTTGTTGAATAAAGTAAGCATTTTCAGCATATCGAGCAGAATCCATGATAACCGGGATGTCATATTTTTGGGCAATCTCGTAGACCGCTTTTAAGTTTGCGATAGAAACAGGCTGACCACCAGCTGAATTACAAGTAATAGTACTCACAATGTAAGGGACATTAGATGCACCAGCCTCAAGGATCGCCTCTTCTAGTTTAACAAGGTCGAAGTTTCCTTTAAAATCGGCGCTAACCGCTGTATCAAATGCTTCTTCTATGTATACATTTTTCGCAACACAGCAGTTCATTTGAGTGTGTCCTTGCGTGGTATCAAAGAAATAGTTAGACAATGCCACCATTTTTTTGCGATCTAAGCCTTTCTGCATCTCACGCATTTTAATAAGCACCGGAATATATATTTGCTCGGCACCACGACCTTGGTGAGTGGGTATCGTATATTCATAAGCAAAGATGTCTTTTACCGCGTTCGCCAGCGCATAATAACTGCGACTACCGCTGTACGCTTCATCACCAAGCAACATAGCGGCTTGCATTTTTTGTGTGATTGCACCTGTACCACTGTCGGTAAGTAGGTCAATAAAAACGTCTTCACTATCAAGCAAGAAAGGGTTCATCCCTGATTTTAAAATCGCTTCATCGCGATATTCGCGTGTAGTACGCTTAACGGGCTCAATAACACGAATACGAAATGGTTCGGGTAAATGTTTAAAGTTTTCCATAATAATACCTTTAATAGTTACGTGGTTATATCCACCACAACTAATTAGTTACGCGTAAATTTGTTTACATTTAGGATGAGTACTGCATTCTGTTAAAAATATTTAAGCGGGATAAACCCCGACAGACGAGTAGCAAAAATAATAAATAAACAATATTTTTCTCTTTGAAAAATAACATAGGCACAAACACTTCTAGATTCTAAATGAGTAGAATACATACCTACATTACCACCATCGCATCGCGATGAAATGAGAAAATGACGCTTGATTTTTTAATAAAATCAACACGAAAAGCAGAATGCAACACTTCATGAGCATAAGATTTTTAATCAAAAAGAATTGATTCAACTCAAAGGTTAATAGCCAATAATATCAACATTTTTAGACGCTAAAATACGCCTCAAGAAGTTATTCTGAAGATAAATGGAAGGAGAGAAGGTGATCTAAATTATACCAGGCCATCAGATCTAAAGCTGCGTTATTAAGGTACAGGTTCATTATATGCTCCCACTTGATTAAAAGAGGATTGAAAAAGCAAAATGTTTGTATTTTAAAAATAACATAGGCATAAACACACCTATATGACTGCACTACATCGTGATGTGTATGCACAAAAGCAAAAGACAATACTGCATGTGTATAAAATCTTTACTCAAAGCGAATTGATTCAACTCAAAGGTTAAAGCCCATGACATCAACGTTTTTAGGCGACATAATACGCCTCAGGAAGTTATTCTGAAGATAAATGAAAGGAGAGAATATAGTCTACATTATACCAAGCCATCAGATCTAAAACTGAGTGATATTGAGATTTAAGGTTGATGTCCATTATAGACTCCCACTTGATTAACAGAGGACTAAAAAAGCAATATTTTAAATGCCCCATTATTCTAGTAGAGAAAAGCATAAACACATGACTAACACTGATAAATGTGATCGATGCGATAAAAAGTGCTTACTGTTATTTAAAAAAAGGACTAATGTGGATAACCAACTTTCATCTGCTAATCAGTCATAAAAACTCGGCAATAAAGAGACGATTCAAGTGCTTGCGATTAAATCTTCCCAGTCACCTAGATCTTCCATCCTATTAACAAGATAACTGCACGCCTTTATGAATAAGTCGCTGTTTTTATTGCACCAAATAGATGCATTTATAGAGACTAAAATTATTTTTTACCAATTTAGATCTAAAAATAAAATTTAATAGTAAATTATTTTTATTAGATAACATATAGTTATAGTTTGTATTTTGTTGTTCCTGTTTTTTTATTATGTTTGGTTCGATTATTGCAAATTATATCATTCAATATGTTAGAAAGGAGTAGTCATCAGTGTTTCGTTCATTTATTAATCGGCACCAACTTAACGACGAATTTATAGACAGCGCACAGTCTCACTTTGTGCCACTTGCTAACAGCATTATTCAGCAATACCAGAAAAGGAATACAAAAAAGCCCTTTTTTGTCGCCATTAACGGCAGTCAAGGCTCGGGTAAATCAACCTTAGCCGCATTTATTGGTGATTATATTGAGCATAAATCGGCCCTTACAGTTATTGTACTTTCTCTTGACGATTTTTATTTATCGCGCAATCAACGTGAAGAATTAGCCTCCAATATTCACCCTTTGTTCATAACACGTGGCGTGCCGGGCACCCATAATACCGAGCATATCCAACAGGTTTTTAATCGTTTGCTTGAAAATAATGGTTCCCTCCCATTACCTCATTTTAATAAGGCGACCGATAACCCGGATCCGACAGAGCAATGGAAAAATCAAAAACTACCCGTGGATATTGTTATTTTTGAAGGCTGGTGTTGGGGAGTGCAGGCCCAGACAAAGCAAGCACTGAGTACACCAATTAATGATCTAGAAGAACAATTTGATAAGGATGCAGTATGGCGGACTTATATCAATAATATCTTGTTAGAAAACTATCACCCGTTGTATGCACAGATGGATTTTTGGGTGCAATTAAAAGCCCCCTCTTTTGCTTGTGTTTATCAATGGCGCCTCGAACAAGAAAAAAAATTACGTTCAAGTACGCAGGATAAAGATCGCAGTGGCATAATGTCGGAGTCGCAAATATTAAACTTTATTGCGCATTATCAACGATTAACTGAGCACTGCTTAGCGACGCTTGCGGATAGTTGTGATGTAGTTTTTCACCTTAATAATGACAGAAAAATAGATAAAACGATCTTTAAAAAAGGTCATGAAAATGAATAAAAAAACACTAATTTTTACTGATTTAGATGGCACATTATTGGATCATTATACTTATCAAAGTGATGATGCAAAAGAAACGATAGTGACTCTGAAGCAGAGTGATATCGCGATTATTGCTAACAGCAGTAAAACCTTGCCTGAAATATTAGCGATTCGTCAGCAATTAAATTTGCCGGATCCTTTTATTATTGAAAATGGTGCGGCTGTTTATATTCCGGTGAACTATTTTAACCGTCAGCCCACAGACACAAAATTACAAGGTGAATTCTGGGTAAAAGAATTTACTCAACAGAAAGAACATTGGCTGAGTTTATTAAATCAACAAGCACAACGATTTAGCGATGCTTACCAAGGTTTTTCACAAATGGATAATAAGCAATTGGCTAAGTTGACGGGGCTGAACCTTGAACAAGCAACAAGGGCCAAACAACGACAATACGGTGAGCCTGTTAACTGGCTTGGCAACGCACAATTAAAAACTGAGTTTATTGGTATGATGCGAAGCTTAGGGGCCAATATGTTACAAGGTGGACGTTTTTTACATATCAGCGGTTTTTGTGATAAAGGTAAAGCACAACATTGGCTCGCAGAACAATACGCCAAAGAGACACCACAACAAAAAATAATCAGTATCGCACTCGGGGACAGTGAAAATGATATCGCGATGCTTGAACAGGCGACGATAGCAGTATTGATCCGCTCACCCGTTCATGATTTCCCAATGTTAAAAAGAACACTCGATATTTACCACAGTCGTCAATATGGGCCTGCAGGATGGGCTGAATGCTTACATGAAATTTTATTATCAAAATTAATTCGTTAAAATAAGGGATTATATTATGGCTAATTTTTACCAGAATGGCACCATCACTACCATGCATAACTTAGGTCAGCGCGACAATCAAGATCTTGAAGCTGAACTAAAAACATTTTCTAAAACACGTCCAATGGGTCTTATTTTACCCTCATTATTCTCAGAACTAGAGGGCGATGCTTTGCCCGCTATTGTGGATCATCTCTGTGAGGTTCCCTATTTAACAGAAATAGTGATCGGGCTGGATCTGGCCACTGAAGCACAGTATCGACATGCATTAAAATTCTTTAAAAAATTACCCCAACATCATCGTATATTATGGAATGAAGGGCCGAGATTAAAAGCCTTAGATGCCAAATTGCAAAAACTGGGTATTGCGCCTAAAGAGTTAGGAAAAGGACGTAATGTTTGGTACTGCATGGGTTATACACTGGCATCAGGAAAAACGGAATCAGTGGCATTACACGATTGTGACATTATCACTTATGATCGTGAATTATTGGCGCGATTGATCTATCCAGTTGCCAATCCAATGTTTAATTATGAGTTCTGTAAAGGTTTCTATGCACGTGTCGCCAATGGAAAAATAAATGGTCGCGTTTCGCGATTATTGGTAACACCCTTAGTGAAAGCGCTGAAAAAAACAGTGGGTAATAATGATTATTTAGAGTTTATGGACAGCTTTCTTTATCCCTTAGCAGGTGAGTTTTCTTTTCGTAAAGACGTATTAAGTGATTTGCGGATTCCAAGTGATTGGGGATTGGAGATCGGCGTGTTATCTGAGATGCACCGTAACTATGCCAGCAATCGTATCTGCCAAGTTGATATTGCGGATGCCTATGATCATAAACATCAGGATATGTCTTTGGAAAATATTGAGGGAGGGTTGTCTAAAATGTCCATTGATATCACCAAAGCTTTGTTCCGAAAACTGGCCACCCAAGGAGAAACATTTAGTACTGAAAGTATCCGTACCTTGAAAGCGACTTATTACCGTATTGCACTGGATTATTTAGAGATGTACCGTGGTGATGCGATGATGAACGGTTTAAATTTGGATATTCATAATGAAGAAAAAGCCATTGAAATGTTTGCTGAAAATGTCATGACAGCGGGGCAAATATTTTTAGATAAACCCATGGATACGCCGTTTATTCCCTCATGGAGTAGAGTGATCAGTGCGATGCCAGATGTATTAGAGCAGCTTAAAGAAGCCGTTGAGTTAGATCATCAAGAGTTTAGCGAATAAGGAGACTTATTTATAAATGATAAACCGTTAGGGGAATTTTATGGATGAACGGAATACCACGGACAGTGAACTATCGGTATTAAAAAGAAAATTAATACAACAGCTTAATTTTATTTATGAGGGCATTGAATTAGCAATACCCTGCGACACGCTCAGTGATCAATTAATTCAATTAATGCGTCTCGATGAAACCTGCCATCAACCGGTGTGTTATCAAAACCACTGGTCTGAAAAAGACATTATCATGATCACCTATGGCGATAGTGTTATTAAAAAAGATCAAAAACCATTAGTCACTTTACGAGACTTTATCAACCGCTATCTAGGGGAAAGTGTTAATAGCATCCATATACTGCCCTTTTTCCCTTATAGCTCTGATGATGGTTTCTCGATTATCGATTACTCCAGTGTAAATGAAGGATTCGGTAGCTGGGCGGATATTCAAGAGATCGCCAAAGAACGACGCTTAATGTCGGATCTGGTGATTAATCACTGCTCGAGCAGAAGCGCTTGGTTTGACAACTTCATCAAAGGCCAGGGTATTGGGCATGATTTTTTCTATACGGCATCGCCCGATGATGATTTATCCGAAGTGGTACGCCCAAGAACATCGGATCTTTTAAGGGAAACAGAAACGGCCAAAGGCAAACAATATGTTTGGTGTACCTTTAGCCATGATCAAGTTGATTTTGATTTTAGAAACCCAGAAGTACTAAAAAGTTTTGTTTCTATTATTCGCTTATACTTAGATATGGGCGTCACGATATTTCGTTTTGATGCGGTGGCATTTTTGTGGAAAAAATTGGCAAGTAGCTCGATTAATTTACCTCAAACTCATGAAATAGTACGCTTATTGAGAACATTAATTGAACACGCACAAACTGATTCAATGATAATAACCGAAACCAATATACCCAATTCACAAAACCTGACCTATTTTGGTAATGCCAATGAAGCACATGCCATTTACAATTTTTCGCTACCTCCTTTATTAATTAATACTTTAGTAAGCGGTGATTGTTTATATCTAAAACGGTGGTTAATGAGCATGCCCCCACCGCAAAATGGAACCACCTATTTTAACTTTATCGCTTCTCATGATGGTATTGGTTTAAGACCTGTTGAAGGTTTATTAAACGATCAAGAGATCACGACGTTGGTGGAAACCATGCAAGATTTTGGTGCAAAGATATCTTGGCGTAGCACTGAGTCAGGTCAACCCAAAGCCTATGAGATTAATATTGCTTTATACGATGCGCTACAAGGAACAATCACAGGCAAAGACAATTTAGGTTTACCGCGATTTATTTGTGCACACGCGATTATGTTTGCATTAGAGGGTATTCCAGGCATTTATATTCATAGCCTGCTCGGCACAAAAAATGATTATACTAAATTTGCCAATAGCCAACAGAATCGAGCCATTAATCGCCACCGATGGGATTATGACTTATTACAGCAAAAATTAGCTGATAAAAGTAACCATCACGCAATTGTTTTAGCCTCCCTAAAAGAGTTAATCGATATACGTATTAAACAACCAGCTTTTCACCCCAACGCAACACAATTTACACTACATTTAAGTATGCAACTGTTTGGATTTTGGCGACAAAGCCAAGATAGAAAACAAAGTATATTCTGTATCAGTAATATAAGTGCTAAAGAAATTGAATTAGCGCTTAACAACCTAAATATTATTTTGACAGATACTTGGTTTGAGTTAATTTCAGGTATCGAACTGGATACACAACAAGAAACTATCGTCTTGCGCCCTTACCAAACGGTTTGGATATCTAACTGTAATAATTAACTGTTTACTCACTTTTTTAAGCTTCCAGCACGAGTGGCTTAAAAATGCCTAAACACCTTAATGTTAAAGCGAGCGATTGTCTCTGATATCAACTTATCATCGTAACGAGGCGAATAATAAGGTAAATTGGGATCATTCATATTAAAGAGGCAGACCAATGAACCCAATTATTCAAACATTAAAAGATCACAATGTAAATGATGATAAAATAAGTGAGGTATTTCAATCCTTAACGGAAGATCCGTTAGGTGCGATGACGATTATTCAAAGCTTAGGTATTGCTCAAGATAAACTGCAAGCACTGATGATGATGGTGATGACAAATCCCGACTTGATCAAGCAAGCCGTTGAAGAATTAAATTTGGATTTTTCAAAAGTGGAAGAGGCCAAAGCAAAACTACAAGAGAGCAAATAACCGCGCTAATCTATACAGTAAAACCCTGTGTAGCATGATGGTCTTTCACCCGATTCGCTAAGCACACTCTTCATACTAGCCTATCGAATAATTCATGGCATTGCGCTGAATAAAAGGGTCAATCATTATGCAGGAAAAAGAGGAGATATCAAGACGTGCAATGCCGGCATTTCCTCTTTTAACGAGCAAGAATATTGAGATCATTAAACAGATGAGCATCACTATTCCTTCGGCCCCTTCATTGAAGATAAATTCATTAACGGTCCATTTCTTTTTGGACCAATTTCTTTTTTGGTCAATATCATCATTCAGAGGTTTATCATCGTACGCTAAATTGTGTCAAATTATGTCAACGATTGTTCTTGCCATAGTTTATGACAAAACAACCTATTTTAGACAAACTTTCGACAAAAAAAACTGTTTAAATAGCAACATAAAAACGGATGTTGCACGAATGAAAATGCAACGACCTCCTTTAAAAAAGCAATAAGCGTTATTTTATGTTTTTTGAATTTAGGTTTTATGCTAATTAATGAAACGCATTAAATAGTGACGATTAAACGATACAAATAGAGAGAGCACTTCATGATAAAAATAATAATAGGGTTTATTATATCAAGTTCAGTACTGCTGAGTGTCGCTCACGCAGCAGAACAGCTCACTGCAACTATTATTGGTTCAGGCTCTCCTATTTATAATGAAAACAGAGCCAGTGCAAGTACATTAATTTCTGCTGGAAAGACACATATCTTAGTGGATATGGGCAATGGCACGCAAGCCAACCTCGACCAGCTAGGCGTAGATGTACGTACACTATCGGCCCTGCTTTTTACGCACCATCACCTTGATCATAATGAAGAATTTGTTCCTATATTCATTCGTTCATTGCTGGGACGAGATAATTTTACAATCGTTGGTCCACCTGCGACCACGAAATTGACAGAAACAAATTTAGATCTCTATAAAGAAGATATTTCATATCGCTTAGGGAAAAGTAAAAGAACCCTAAGTGATCGTCAAAAAGCATTTGAAGTGCGTGATATACAAGGTGGAGAGTCGTTTAAAATTGACGATATACAGGTAACGACGATTCAGGTTCCACACACTATTCATAGCGTTGCTTACCGCTTTGACTACAAGGGGCAATCTATTGTTATTTCGGGTGATCTTACTTATTCTGATAAGCTTCCTAGCCTCGCTAAAAATGCCGACTTTTTGATAATGGACTCCGGTGGTATGGTGATCACGGGTGGAAAAGCGCAGAACAAAGGCGCAAATAATAAGGGTCCACGTACGCGTGCACATTTAAGTTTAGCGGACTCAAGCAATATTGCTGAAAAAGCTAAGGTCAAGAATTTAGTGTATACACACTTTAATAAAGGCACGCTTGATACCCAAGCGAGTTTAAAAGAAATTCGTAAAAACTATACTGGCAAAGTGATTTTTGCCGAAGATTTAATGGTGCTTGAACACCACGTAAACATAACCAGCCTTACTCAGTCTTATCCAGTGGTTGATACAGGACAGCGCAAGTTTTATAGCAATGATGAGATTATTAATTTGCCAGCTGAGGGAGAAAACTTTTTTGGTCAAGATGCAAGTTACATTATTAATGCACCTTCTTATAGCAATAATAACGATGGCACGGTGACTGATAATGTCACTGGGCTTATGTGGCAAAAAGACATGGGGAATAAATTATCCTATCAGGAAGCTTTGCAAAAAGTACAAAGCAATAAGTTGGCAGGTTACAGTGACTGGCGTGTACCTACAATTAAAGAGCTTTATTCACTGATTCAATTCTCAGGTAGCGTGAAAGGGCAACATGCGCTTTATCCTTTTATTGATACAAGATATTTTAATCAGCCTCTCGGACAGGTATAGGCGAGCGAGAAATTGATGCTCAAACTTGGAGCAGTACAGAGTATGTCGGTAAAACCATGAACAAGGATGACACTATTTTTGGTGTTAATTTTGTTGATGGACGCATTAAAGGTTATCCAAAATATAATCCGCGTAGTGATGAGCCGAATAAAATGTATTTCAGATTTGTTCGGGGCAATGAGGCGTATGGTAAAAACCAGTTTAGTGATAATGGCAATGGCACCATATTGGACTCAGCAACGGGGTTAACATGGCAACAAGCCGATAGCAATGCAGGTCTTAATTGGCAAGATGCACTGGACTATGCAGAAAACTCAACCTTAGCGGGGCATCATGATTGGCGCTTACCCAATGCCAAAGAGCTACAGAGTATCGTCGATTATAGCCGTTCGCCGGAAACTTCTGATTCAGCGGCTATTGATCCCATTTTTAATACCTCTCTCATAAAAAATGAAGGTGGCGAAAAAGATCCCCCCTATTATTGGACTTCGACGACCCATCTTGATGGACCGATACCTGAAGAAGGCGCTGTTTATATTGCTTTTGGCAAGGCGCTCGGTGAAATGCGTGGCAACGTCATGGATGTGCACGGTGCGGGCTCGCAACGTAGCGACCCTAAAACAGGGCAAGCGATGTCTCGGGGTCCTCAAGGTGATATGATCCGCGTTAAAAATCATGTTCGTCTAGTAAGAGGGGGCGATATTAGGTTCGCAACAGGCATACTCGTAGAAAATGTAAGTGAATACACACCAACAACCGTGTCAGTACAGAGAAAAAGTAGAAATAAACCACCTTCATCGACTAATAAATTTATTCAACGATTTGATAAAAATGGAGATGGAAAAGTATCGCGTTCAGAGTTTAACAAGGGAGAAAAACGTTTTAAGCATTTTGATAAAAATAATGACGGCTATATCACTGAGGATGAAGCCCCAACAAGACCACCTAGAAGTGATCATTAAATGTCTTTTTCACCCAGATGCCAAATAGCAAATGCTATGGTGAATAAATGATAGGTAAAAACAGAAAGATGAACAGCTCAATCGACATTTTCTAATATTTCCTCACAGCCCGCCTTGGTATGCAAGTGACCGAGCAATAGCATTTCGCTTACTTAAATGGTTGCAATTGTATGCAACGCAGATATTGCCAGTTTTAATCAATAAAAATAACCTGATAGTTAGCCGAATTGCGATGATAACGTACCTTGATCTGTTATTAGTGGAATGGGCATTAATCAAAAGCAGTGCTCTGCCCTCGATTAAATCACGAAAGCACTCGCAAGTGCTTTCGTTTATTCACTCTATACTTATTCACTCTAACAAGGTAGCGACTATTTAATCATTTTCATGCGCGTAGCTACGCTTTCTGCTTGAGTTCCAATAATAACTTGTAAGTTATTTTCACCTAGTTTTATCACCCCCATTGCCCCTAAAGATTTGAGTTCATCTTCATTGATGAGAGATCTATCTTTAAGCGTAAGACGTAAACGTGTGATACAAGCATCAATAATCTCCATATTATCGACGCCACCTAAGGCAGTGACATATTGAGCAGCTAATTCACCCGCATCTGAACTTTTGATAATTTGTGGTGCATTCTCTGGTTCAGATTCACGACCAGGTGTTGCAAGATCAAAACCTTTAATTATCGTTAAAAAGGTGAAGTAGTAGATTGCTGAAAATGCAATACCTTGTACCACTAGCATATACCATTTGACCGCCAGTGGATTTCGTGAAGATAAAACCAGATCCACGAAACCAGCAGAAAAACCAAAACCTGCCATCCATCCCATTGATGCAGCAATATAAACTGAGATGCCAGTTAATAAGGCATGAACAATATAAAGCACAGGAGCTGCAAACATGAATGAGAATTCAAGAGGTTCTGTTACACCAGTAAAAAAAGAAGCTAAACTAGCCGCTAACATAATAGACGCTACTTTTTCTTTATTTTCAGGACGAGCAGTTTTATAAATAGCAAAGGCAGCCCCTGGGAGACCAAACATCATAATAGGGAAGAAACCGGCTTGATACATCCCCGTTTTTCCGATAATTGCAGTTCCGGCATCAATGCCTGATTGGCCACTTAAGAAATTTGGAATATCGTTAATACCCGCCACATCAAACCAAAAAACAGAATTAAGTGCATGATGAAGACCAATAGGAATTAATAAACGATTTAAGGTTGCATAGATACCTGCGCCCACATCACCCATACCAGAAATCACTCCACCAAAAGATTGTAAGTTAGAAAATATGAATGGCCAGACGAACATGAGTATAAAGGAAAGACCAATCATGACCACTGAAACAACGATGGGCACTAAGCGTCGACCAGAAAAGAATGCCAGAGCGTTATGTAATTCGACACTCGAAAAGCGATTGTAAAGCTCAGCTGAAATGATACCAACTAAAATACCAACAAATTGGTTATTAATCTTGTTAAAAGCAAAGGGCACTTCTGATAATGGAATACTTTGAATTTGTGCCACCGCTGCTGGGGAAAGTAACGTCGTAACAACCAAAAAACCCACTAAACCAGAAAGAGCGGCCGCACCATCTTTATCTTTAGACATACCGTAAGCAACACCGACAGCAAATAAGACTGACATATTTTCAATAACAGCAGCGCCCGCTTTAATTAAAAAGGCAGCTAAAGCAGAATCCCCCCCCCAACCGGCCGGATCTATCCAATAACCGAGACCCATTAATATGGCAGCAGCCGGAAGTACTGCGACGGGAACCATTAAGGCTCTGCCTACTTTTTGAAAATAACCAAGAATATTCATATATAACGCTCCTAATATTTATTGCCCACGACAACTTATTTCGCGGTGAGTATTATCTGTAATTTTAGTCTATTTAAATGCCCTTAAATACCCTTAAATACCCTTTCAGGACCATAAAATTACAACGTACAGTTTACTCTATGGGTTTTATGATGTATCACAATGAAAAACCAAATAAACTGTGAACTGCATCGGTATATTCTATATTTTAATGCTTAATACTGTAGCATACACCACTCAATTAATTTACACTGAAAATTAATATCGCTCTTTAAATTGGAGAACCCCATGCGCTTAATCCCCCTTAATAATGCAACGGATGTTGGTCTTTGGTCTGCTCGTTATATTGTAGATACCATCAATCAGTTTTCACCCACCGAAGAGCGCCCTTTTATTCTTGGTCTCCCAACAGGAAGCACCCCACTAAAAACGTATCAACGTTTGGTTGAGCTTTATCTTGCTGGTGAAGTTAGTTTTGCAAATGTGGTGACATTTAATATGGATGAATATGTCGGTCTTGAGCCTTCCCATCCACAAAGCTATCATCATTTTATGCATGAGAATTTTTTTAATCATATTGATATTCAGCCAAAGAATATCAATCTGCTTGATGGGCTTGCAGATGATCTATCTGGCGAATGTTTGCGTTATGAAGAAAAAATTAAAAGTTACGGTCAAATTAACCTCTTTATGGGTGGAATTGGCACAGATGGTCACATTGCATTTAACGAACCAGCATCTTCATTGGTATCACGTACTCGCGTAAAAACATTAACACCCGATACACGCACAGCAAACTCTCGCTTTTTTAACAATGATATTAATCAAGTACCTAAATTAGCATTAACAATTGGTGTTGGCACTTTGATCGATGCAGCGGAAGTCTTGATCTTAGTAACAGGACGAAGCAAAGCATTAGCGCTTGAGGCCGCTGTTGAAGGCAGTGTAAACCACTTGTGGACGGTTTCTGCATTACAACTTCATCCCAAAGCAATTCTTGCCTGTGATTCGGATTCCACATTGGAACTAAAAGTTAAAACACTTAAATATTTTACTGAATTAGAAAATGAAAATATTGGTGATTTATAAATTATTCTATTACTTTACATTACCTTTCAGACCATTCTGTTTAATTAAATGGTCAATTATCACACAGAACGATTTAATGGACCATTTGATCAAATAATGACGACTAATCTATTAATATTAAGAAGATAGTTATCGTAGCACGCAGAGAGCGTGAAGGCTTCTAACACGGCGAGGTTTTTAATGTATGCATTAACAAATTGTACAATCTATACAACAACAAAAATTTTAACTGATCATGTTATTGTCATCGAAAAGGATCAAATTAAAAGCATTAAACCAGCCTCAAAATTAGATGTAAATATTAAAAAAATAAATCTAAATGGAGCAAATATTTGCCCTGGTTTTATCGACCTGCAACTCAATGGCTGTGGCGGAGTTATGTTTAATGACAATGTTTCTGAGCAAACACTGGAAGTGATGCAAACAACCAATCTAAAATCAGGCTGCACAAGTTATTTGCCTACACTGATTACCGCTTCAGATGAAGATATACAAGTAGCATTGCAAGTAACACGAAATTTTATGAAAAAAAAAGCGAATAAAGTATTAGGTCTGCACTTAGAAGGCCCTTTTTTGAGCTTACAGAAAAAAGGTATTCATCGACCTGACTTTATCCGCAAGCCTGATAAAAAAATGGTTGATCTCATCTGTGCGAATGCTGACATTGTAACAAAAATAACCCTTGCGCCTGAAAATGTGCCTAGTGATGTGATTAAAAAATTAACTCAGGCAGGGATTATTGTTTCTATAGGGCATAGCAATGCAACTTACGCACAAACAAAAACAGCGATTGATAATGGCGCCACATTTGCGACTCACTTATTTAATGCCATGAGTACCATAACGGCCCGAGAACCAGGTGTCATCGGCGCTATTTATGATCATGACATTTATGCGGGCATTATTGTCGATGGATTCCATGTTGCTTATCCTAATGTACGCATTTCTAAAAAAATGATGGGTGAAAAATTAATACTGGTAACGGATGCAACCGCTCCGGTAGGAACATCGATCGATAAATTTGATTTTGTTGGTACAACGGTTTATCACAAAGACGGAAAATGTGTTAACAAAGATGGCACATTAGGCGGATCAGCTGTCACGATGATCGAATCAATTAAGCAATGTGTGCAATTTGTCGGCATAGAGCTACAGGAAGCGATCCGAATGGCAACTATTTATCCAGCTAAAGCGATATCAGTAGCAGATAAACTAGGCAGTATTGACGTTGGTAAGGTTGCAAACCTCGCTATTTTCAACAATGATTACAAAGTAGTTGCAACGGTTTGTAATGGCAACTACCACCAACATTAAAGAGACAAATAATGTTACAAAATAATCAACGCTGGATTTCAGCCATTGCAAATATCGATCACATTAAACAGATTAATTACGCAACGATTTATAAAGTAATTGAAAATAACGCTCCTATTTCACGCGTTAAAATAGCAAAAATAAGCAAACTTTCTCCTGCGAGCGTCACTAAGATAACCCGTCAATTACTCGAAAAAGGCATTATTAATGAAATAGATCGCCAAACATCAACTGGTGGGCGTCCTGCTATTTCACTGACACTTAATTCGTCTTGCATTCATGTACTCGCCATTAAAGTAGGTCGTAACCTTTTATCCATTAGTCGTTACGATTTAACTGGCGAACAATTGGCGAACAAGCAGGTCATTATTGACTCAAAGAATTGTAATAAACTGATTGACTTGATCACCTCTGAAATTGCACTCGCCATTAATAACAAACCAGCCTTTAGCGACAAAATCAGTGCAATTTCACTGACTCTAACGGGCTTAGTTAACCCCAAAAGTGGTCGAATGGTCTATTCGTTACATTATCCATTCGATAACATTCCGCTCGTTGCCCTCATTGAACAAAAATTTAATATTCCAACGTTTATTGGCAATCACACCCGCGCCCTCGCCCTCGCTGAACATTATTTTGGCGCATCACAAGATTGCTTAGACTCCATACTCATTAGTGTCCATCATGGCGTCGGTTCTGGGATTATTATTCAAGGTAAATGGCTATTAGGCGAAAATTGTAATATTGGTGAGATTGGTCATATTCAAGTAAATCCGGCAGGTAAACAATGCCATTGTGGTAATTTTGGATGCTTAGAAACAGAAGTTAGCGACAACGTTATTATTGAGAAAGTGCAACGGGCACTTAGCCATGGAAACATAACGTCGATTACACCTGAAACTCTCTCCATAGAAAATATTTATCAAGCAGCGGGCAATAATGACCCTTTATGTAAAAAAATAGTTGAGGATGCCGCCGCCTACTTGGGAAAAACAGTGGCTATTTTGGTTAATTTACTGAACCCTGAAAAAATAATCATTGCTGGAAAAATAACTCAAAGCCGAAGTATACTGTTTTCAGCGATTCAACAATGTGTGGCACAGCAAACCTTATCTAAATTTCAAAATAAGCTGACCATCGTTGCAACAGAGTTGCAACCAAATTCAACGATGGCAGCTTTCTCACTTATTAAACAGGCCATTTACGAAGATAATTTGCTACAGAAAATGCACGTGCAGACAACTCTGTTGTAAGCATTCATTAAACCTTATCTAATAAAATGCACAAATAACAACCACTCGTTAACAATTTTTCCGATAGTCGTAGCTAAACATTATCAACAGTCATTAGCTTAGAGCAAATATGAAATATTTTACAGTACGATAAACCATGTTACTTGAGCAAGAATGGAGTCTGACTATTTTCTAGTAAATACTTAATTTGGAACGAAGCCGAGATTAAAAAAGTACAGAGTACTGACAGGCATTGCTAGCATAAAAAACAAATAAGATACCGTATCAGTCTTTTTGAATGATAACGAGCATGCTATAAATATAGCCGAAAAAATTCGAAAATAAATATTTCAACGACAGATTAATATTTACAGGAAAGCGTTTTTTTCATGCGGGTTTGCTAGTAATACATGCCTCAATAGCGTTAATTTGTTAGTAATGCAGTCTAAAAAAAACACTTTATATAGCTGAAAATAAAGAAAATAGATCAATTATCGAGCCACACTAAACGCTTTAAACGTGAATATAATTGTAAATGGAAAGTAAAGATTGTAATTTAAACATTTACTCTGCTATTAAATTTTGCTTATATGGTAGGATAGTCAAATTGCTATCAAGATGAGTCAACAAAATGCACACAGTTTTATTAGAACGAGCAAGGGATATCTGTCTGATAAAAAACTTACGATTTACCGCAATTCGCCAACGTGTATTTTTACTTATGTTAGAACAAGAAGGCGCCGTAAGTGCATATAATTTATTAGAACAATTGAAAAAACATGATAGCAGTGCCAAACCACCCACTATATACCGGGCATTGGCGTTTCTTTTAGATAACCATTTTATCCATCGCATTGAATCACTTAATGCTTATTTAAAATGTGAGCATTTTGGTTGTGAGCACCCAATGCAATTATTAATTTGTGAAAAATGTAAACGGATTATTGAGCTAAGTGATCCAATAATAGACAACGCTTTTTCAGAGCAAGCAGAACAATCTGGCTTTAAAATTACCAATAAAGTATTAGAAGCACATGGTATTTGCCATGACTGTCTCTATAATTAACTTAAGTTTCGAAAAATCAATGATATAAGTGTAGAAAATATGAATGCAGAATTTGTTAACCCTTTTTTATCTTCTTTTATTAATGTATTACAGACAATGGCACAAGTTGAAATAAAACCGGGTAGACCAAGTATTAAAAAAGATGCGATAGCTTGTGGTGATATTTCCGGGTTAATTGGTATGGTTGGACCGACAGCAAAAGGGTCTTTTTCAATTACTTTTGACAAAGAATTAGCACTTAATGTTTTTCGCTTAATGGTCGGAGAAGAAGTCGACGAAATATCCGATGATATTACCGATATGCTGGGAGAGATCACCAATATGGTTGCCGGTGGTGCAAAACGCCAATTGAGCGAGAAGGGCTTTGAATTTAATATGGCAACACCTGTTGTTGTTTCAGGCCCATCACATACCATTAGGCATCAAGTAGATGGTTCTAAGATATTAATGCCATTCACCTCAGAACATGGTCATGCTTTTATTGAAATTTGTTTTAATCAATAAAGTAATTCAAATGAGCTTACTACTCTATGAGTAAGCTTATTTAAATGTAGTTATTCTGAATGTACTGCAAATCAAGGTAAATCCCCCCACC
>JBAHZV010000085.1:0-11399 GCA_037132845.1 Psychromonas sp. | reverse complement strand
TCATTGGTTAATCGTAAGATCTGACCCACATCAATAATATAAGGTTTTTTAAGGTTATTATGACGAATAAGGGAATTAACAGCGATACCCGATCGCCAACCAATACTATATAAAGTATCACCTTTTTGCACTCTGTAGGTTGTTTCAGTAATGACCTCTTTTGGGGCACCGTCAGTACCGCCATTTGCAAACAAAGTCAGGTCAGAGACAGGCGCACGCCATGGTGATGATGAACAAGAAAATAAACTTGCCATACAAAACAACAGAGCGACATGGCGAATAGACATTAGTGCTTAATAACAACGTAAGCTAACACAGCCAATAGGATCGTAACCCAACCCAATACATCAATATATTTCCTCAGTTTAACCTCCATTTTCGCCCCGCCAATAACCATGATGGCAGCCACCAAAAAAAAACGCAATCCTCGGCCAATGAATGCCGTTAATAAAAAAGGCAAAAAGGCCATGCTCATGATACCAGCAGTAATAGTGAAAACTTTAAAGGGAATGGGGGTGAAACTTGCAATAAAGATAATCATGATGCCCCATTCGGTGAACCAAGCCAGTGCGATGTCCATCTTGTCTTGATAGCCCATAAACTCGATAAAAGGTAATACCACCGGATCATATAAAGTATGACCTATGTAATAACCCGCCGCCCCTCCTAAGACAGAAAAAACAGTGGCACCTAATGCAAAGCGCCAGGCTAAGCTGCGTTTTGCAAGCGCCATCGGTGCAAGCATAACATCCACAGGAATAGGCCAAAATATGGACTCGACAAAGGCTAACCCATAAAGATAAAAAGGGGCGTATTGGTGTTTTGAATAATGCATCACTTTGTCGTATAAAGGTGAAAATATTTTCACGGTTTTTTTACCCTATCTTGAATATTATCTTTCATTTTAAATGCTCAGACTACTTCTCTAACCAGAGCGTTAAATTATTCAGTTGTTCGCTGGCGGTTAAATCAATTTTTAATGGCGTAATTGAAACATAACCTTGCTCAATCGCATGAAAATCAGTTCCTTCTCCCGCATCGGCCACTTTACCGGGCGGTCCAATCCAAAAAATTTCTCGTCCACGTGGATCAATATCCTTTTCAATCATTTCTGCTTGATGGCGTTTACCCAGACGAGTCACTTTAATCCCTTTGATTTCATTAAAAGGTAAATCCGGCACGTTAACATTCAAGACCTGATTTTTAGGCAAGGGATGCGCTAATAACTTTTTGACCAGTAGCAGTGCATATTGAGCGGCACTTTGATAATGTTTTTTACCCGCCAGTGAAATAGCCATCGCGGGTAAGCCTAAAAAACGCCCTTCCATAGCGGCCGCGACAGTGCCAGAATACAGCACATCATCGCCCATATTTGCACCGTCATTAATGCCCGAGACCACCATCAGTGGTGGGGAGCTACAAAGCTCATTCAACGCAAGATGCACACAATCAGTTGGTGTTCCACTGACCGCAATAAAACCATTCTTTAATTTTTGAATGCGCAGCGGATTTTCTAATGTCAGTGCATTACTGGCACCACTGTGGTTTCTGTCTGGCGCAACGACACTAACATCAGCAATGGATGTCAGTGATTTAACCAGTGCGGTTAACCCCGGTGCATAAACACCATCATCATTACTAATTAATAAACTCATCGAATTAATTCCCTTAATAAACTGGTTGCGTAACATCCCGAAGGAAGATAAAAATTGAGACAGACAGTGTGCTCATCAAGCCATGTTGACGATAAATCCTGCGCGATTAATAGCAGAGGACGACGTGCCTGCTTCAAGCCATTTTTAGCCAGACCGATTTGCAGATCTTGGTGATCCTGCAAGGCTTTAATTTCGTAGTGCTTGCCGTCAGACTCACTGCTCAGTTCACCAGCCCCCCATAAAGGTGCCGTTAAGCAAATTTCTCGTGATTGCAAACGCTGTAAACTAAGCGCGTCAATATCAGGCAATGGAAAAAAGGAGCGATTTCCAACAAACTGCACGCAATCTCCCAACAAAGGTTGTAAATAGAGGTTATCGCTAATTCTTGCGGAAACAACTTTGTTAAAGAGGTAACTTCGGGCGGCACTCAAGTACATGCCACGTTTAAACCTATCTTTAATTTTTCGACCTGCAAACATAGCCAGAGCAGCGCTCACATTATGACCATCAAAACCAAACCGTTGCTCACCAAAATAGTTTGGCACCCCTTTTTTTACGTTTATTAACGCACTTTCTACGGCTTGCTTATCACTAATATCACGCAGGGTAATGGAAAAAAAATTACCCGCGAGTGCGCCCGTTTTAATTTTTTTATGGTGACGGATGACTTTATGGATGGTTACCCCCGGGGATTCAAAATCGCTAAAGTCGGGTGTTATTTTTCCGGGGATATGCAAAGAAAACCATTGCCAAGTATCACCTTGTCGATCTTTTAAGCCCGCATAACTCACATTACGAGCGGGTATTTGTGCAAATTTAGCTAACTGGCGCGCTAAATATTGAGTATTTTCACCTATTTTTTGAATCCATAAACAAACATGTTCGCCCTCACCGGTTAATTCAAAGCCGAGATCTTCTGTTACTATAAAATCTTCACAGTGTTGCTTATAGCGCCCTGTACTTTTAGGTTTTCCGTACAAAAACGAAAAATCTAAACTAAAGGTCTGTTGCGCTTGTTGTGATGCTTGAATCTCACTCATTTAATACTCTTTTTTAATAATAACACCACAGCATGTGTGGAGATGCCTTCACTACGCCCGACATAACCTAACTTTTCAGTGGTGGTCGCTTTAACGTTGACATTTTCAATCGCGGTGCCAACAAGAGAAGCAATTTGCGCGCGCATGGCTTGAATATGTGGCGACATTTTAGGGCTTTCGGCGGCGATAGTGATATCTAAATTACCTATTTGGTAACCTCTCGCAAAAGCCAACTGCATAACTTCTTTAAGTAATTCGCGACTATCAATACCTGCATAGTTTTCATCATTGTCAGGAAAATGATGGCCAATGTCGCCCAAGGCTAATGCACCTAAAATAGCATCACATAACGCATGTAACGCCACGTCACCATCGGAATGCGCGATCAATCCTTGCGTATATGGAATTTTAATTCCAGCCATTGTAATGGGTCCTTGCCCACCAAATTTATGCACGTCAAAACCATGCCCAATACGCATCATCACTCTTCTCCTTGGGAGAGATAAAAAGCGCCCAGCTTTAAATCTTCTTCACGTGTTATCTTTAAATTATCAGCGCGTCCTTCTACAAGGTGAACCGGCAAGCCAGACATCTCCATTGCAGAAGCTTCATCGGTCAATTTTTCAGGGTATTTATTTTTGCTGATGGCATTAATAAGCTCTTTATTGAGAAACATTTGTGGTGTTAATGCATGCCATAAATTTTCTCGCGCGACTGTACTCATAATATGATGATGCGCATCACTGCTTTTCATAGTATCACGTACTTTAGTGGCTAAAATAGCGCCGTGCGGATTACTCTTAACAACAGCGATCAATTTATTAATATCAGCAGCGGTAATGCAAGGTCGGGCGGCATCATGTATTAAGACATAATCCTCGTCATCGATTATTTGTAGGGCGGCTAAGACCGAATCAACACGCGCCAGCCCACCAACAACCGTTTCTATTTTAGGATGTTTAGCAATGGCTAGTTTCATAAACCACTGGTCATTGTCAGCCAATGAAACAATCACACGTAGTATCTCTGGGTGTTCGAGAAAAGGTAAGAGACTGTGCTCAATAATTGTTTTATCCAGTAACGGTAAATATTGCTTAGGGATGATTGCACCAACACGTTTGCCAATACCGGCAGCGGGGATCACCGCTGATAATTTTCTGTTAAGCATTTTATTTTCACTTATAATCACTTATAATCACACAGATCGGGGGAACCAAGTACGAGTAAGGTTCAGTTAAATAATAATAAAGGGTTCATTTAAATCATAACAAACGCCTTACTTTTAGTCATCCCTACTGCGCCTAAAGAAAGTATTTTGATTGCTAACGGGTAGAGATTATCGGGCGAGAGTCAATAGTGGGCGATAAAACAAGCAACAAACAGAAACGCGCAGCTACTGAGGTATAATACGGAAAAAAGTTTCCCCCTCTTTCACTAAGCCTAACTCATTGCGAGCACGCTCTTCCACCGCTTCCAATCCAAGTTTAAGATCATCGATTTCATAAAACATCATCTTATTACGTATTGATAATTTGGCGTTATCCCGCTTTGCCAAGGCAACCTCATTTTGTAATAGTTGATGATCTTGTATGCCATTTTTCCCCCACCATAAATGATATTGCTCAAGTGCAAACACAAAGAGCAAAAGAACCACAAACAGACGCATGCAAACCACCTTTACAATTGCTAAAACGTGAGACTGTATAACAAAAAATCAAAAAAGAACGATTGATTAAATGTTACAACATCAACATGTCACTGACAACATAAAAAACAAATAAAATCAATAGCTTTAAAACAACCAAAGCATTAAATAAGGCATTTTACCATTTTAAATAATGCCATTTCAGTTAATAAAATGAGCACCTAAAAAAACGCTCAATGAGCGTTTTAAATCACCAAAAACCAATGCTTATTCCCATTCGATAGTAGCAGGAGGTTTACCAGATACATCATAAACAACACGAGAAATGCCATCTATTTCATTAATGATACGGTTTGATACATGCCCGATAAGATCATAAGGAAGATGCGACCAACGTGCGGTCATAAAGTCGATAGTTTCAACACAACGTAATGAAACAACCCAATCATATTTACGACAATCACCCATGACACCTACCGAGCGTACTGGCAAAAAGACCACAAATGCTTGGCTTACCTTATGGTAAAGGTCAGCTTTATGTAATTCTTCAATAAAGATAGCATCCGCACGGCGTAATAAGTCACAGTATTCTTTCTTCACTTCACCTAAAACGCGTACCCCTAAACCAGGTCCTGGGAAAGGATGGCGGTATAACATTTCATAGGGTAAACCAAGCTCTAAGCCTATTTTACGCACTTCATCTTTAAACAATTCACGTAATGGCTCAACCAGCCCCATTTCCATATCATCAGGTAGTCCACCCACGTTATGGTGCGATTTAATGACCTGTGCTTTACCATTTTTAGTGGCCGCTGACTCAATAACATCAGGGTAAATCGTGCCCTGTGCAAGCCATTTAGCATTGGATAATTTTTTCGATTCCTCATCAAAAATTTCAACAAAGACCCGGCCAATAATTTTACGTTTTTTCTCCGGATCGCTCTCACCTGCCATCTCATCCAAGAAACGATTCTCTGCATCAACACGGATAATATTAAGTCCAAAGTGATCAGAAAACATATCCATCACTTGATCACCCTCATCCAAACGAAGCAGACCATTATCAACAAATACACAAGTGAGTTTGTCGCCAATTGCGCGCTGTAATAACATCGCCACAACCGAAGAATCAACCCCCCCCGAGAGACCTAAGATAACTTCATCATCACCAATTTGCGCTTTCATGCGCGCAATGGCATCATCAATAATTGAACTTGAAGTCCACAACCCATCACAACCACAAATATCTTTCACAAAGTGAGACAGTATGCGCTCACCTTGGCGAGTGTGGGTGACTTCAGGGTGAAATTGTACACCGTAAAAACGTCTTTGTTCATTGGCCATGGCAGCAAATTCACAGGTGTCAGTATTCGCGCTGGTCACAAACCCTTCAGGAATTGCCGAGACTTTATCACCGTGACTCATCCACACATCCAACAAAGCCTTGCCGTCAGCAGACACCGAGTCTTCGATAGACTTAAAGAGTTCGCAATGTGTTTGCAGCTTGATTTGAGCATAACCAAACTCACCTTCGCCGGTGCCTTTAATGACTTCACCGCCCAACTGTTTTGACATTGTTTGCATGCCATAACAAATGCCTAATACTGGCACGCCAGCATTAAACACATATTCAGGTGCACGTGGCGAGTCCGCCTCAGTGACACTCTCAGGGCCACCTGCGAGTACGATACCATCGGGGTTGAACTCTTTAATATCAGCTTCAGAAACGTCCCAGCTCCAAAGTTCACAATACACACCAATTTCACGAATACGACGCGCGATAAGTTGAGTATATTGCGATCCGAAATCTAAAATTAGAATGCGTTGTTTATGGATATTGGTCATTATTTTTAATCCTTGTAAAAAGAATAAAAGAGGCAATATTTACCTCTTTTATATTTTATTTTTTGCTTGTTTTAAACGTGCTGAGGCAAGCGTTAACCCACTGAACGATAGTTTGGCGCTTCTTTGGTGATAGCGACATCGTGCACGTGGCTTTCACCCATACCCGCACTGGTGATTTTCACAAACATCGCTTTCGTGTTCAGCTCTTTAATTGTTGCACAACCCGTCAACCCCATTGAAGAGCGGACACCGCCCATCTGCTGGTGAATGATTTCTTTCACTTTACCTTTGTATGCAACACGACCTTCAATACCTTCAGGGACTAATTTATCGGCCGCATTATCGCTTTGGAAATAACGATCCGATGAACCTTGAGACATGGCAGCTAATGAGCCCATCCCACGGTATGCCTTATATGAACGCCCTTGGTACAAGATAATTTCACCAGGTGATTCATCCGTCCCCGCAAACATACTGCCCATCATGACGCAGGATGCACCCGCGGCCAGCGCTTTAGCGATATCCCCCGAGAAACGGATGCCACCATCGGCGATAACAGGAATACCGGTGCCTTGCAGTGCTTCAACGGCATCAGAAATAGCAGTGATTTGTGGTACACCAACACCGGTAACAATACGGGTGGTACAAATTGAACCTGGGCCGATGCCCACTTTAACTGCGCTACAACCAGCATCAACAAGCGCTTTAGCACCTTCGCCCGTTGCCACATTGCCGCCGATAATCTGTAGATCTGGGTAGCTTGCACGGGTTGCTTTAATGCGATCTAATACACCTTGTGAGTGACCATGTGACGAGTCGATTAAGAGGACATCCACGCCCGCTTCTACTAACGCATCAATACGCGCTTCATTGCCCGCGCCAGCACCCACAGCAGCACCGATACGCAAACGCCCTAATTCATCTTTACAGGCATTGGGTTTACGCTCAGCTTTACGAAAATCTTTCACCGTGATCATGCCTATCAGCTTAAAATCATCATCGGTTAACAATACTTTTTCAATGCGCTTTGAATGCATTAATGCTTCGATTTCATCACGCGGGGTATTAGGTTTTGCGGTGACTAAATTAGATTTTACAGTCATTACCTCAGAAACAAGTTTTGTTAAATCCGTTTCAAAAAGCACATCACGACCAGTGATAATGCCCACTAACTCACCAGAGGTTTGAACAACAGGATAACCTGCAAAACCATTCTTTTTGGTCAGTTTTTTAATTTCGAGTAACGTTGTTTCAGGCGAAACCGTCACCGGTTGAGCAACCACACCACTTTCATGAATTTTAACTAAACGAACTTGTTCCGCTTGTATTTCGATCGACATGTTTTTATGGATAAAACCGATGCCACCTTCTTGTGCTAAAGCAATAGCAAAACGCGCTTCGGTGACTGTATCCATGGCCGCAGAAATGACAGGAATATTCATTTGGATAGTTTGTGTTAGCTGCGTAGTTAAATCCGCAGTATTAGGTAGTACAGTCGAATGAGCGGGTACTAATAATACATCATCAAACGTTAATGCATCTTTGGCAATTCGTAGCATTTGCAATATCTCACTTATAGTTGGGAGGATTGTTCAATACCCAAATTATTGGGTATGATATTGCGAATGGATTTTAATCGTTTTGTGAACCAAGTACAATTAAAAAATAGATTATTCTGTCTTCTTTTTTAAAATTGTGCACTACTTGATCAGGAAGTTAACATTATCATCATGTTATAACGCCACTATTGCTTTAATGAACAAAGAAAATAGCACCAATCTGCGTTATTATAAAATCTTGATTTAGAATGACGAGACGTGAACTTTATGCCTAACATCTCAGCACAATTCTCCTTGTTAACTTTGCATCTTGAAGTATCATGGGTAAGTAGTTTGAACATCATATTAATGCTAATATTACCCTCCTATCCACCGGTTGATGAAATACCCATGAATTCTCAAAATAGTAACATTTATAGCGTCAGTAGCCTCAACCGCGCGGCCAAGTCTTTATTAGAAACGGGTTTGGGGGTTATATGGCTATCAGGCGAAATATCGAACCTCACCATGGCGGTTTCTGGGCATTGGTATTTTACCCTAAAAGATCACAGTGCAGCCGTACGCTGCGCGATGTTTAAAGGCAATAATCGCCGCACTGGTTTTACCCCAAAACAGGGCCAGCAAGTATTAGTGCGTGGCAAACTTAGCCTTTATGAAGCGCGTGGTGATTACCAACTGATTATAGAGAGCATGCAACCCGAGGGTGATGGTTTATTAAAGCAGCAGTTTGACCAGTTAAAATGCCAACTTGCAGCAGAGGGCCTCTTTGCAGCGCAACATAAAAAAACACTGCCCGAGCGAATTAAATGTATCGGCATAATTACCTCCTCAACGGGTGCCGCGTTGCATGATATTTTAAGCGTTTTAAAACGTCGCGATCCCCGTATAGAGGTTATTATTTACCCCAGTCAAGTACAAGGGGCAGGCAGTGCGACGGCGGTTGCCAATCAAATTCAGATCGCCAATCAGCGTAATGAATGCGACCTATTGATCGTCGGACGAGGGGGGGGCTCACTGGAAGATTTATGGTGTTTTAATGAAGCACTTGTTGCCCATGCTATTTTTAAGAGTCAATTGCCTATTATCAGCGCAGTGGGTCATGAAATTGATGTCACCATTAGTGACTTTGTCGCCGATATTCGCGCTGCAACTCCCTCGGCGGCCGCGGAGTTAGTGAGCCAAAACAAGACCTTTGTACGCACCCAATTAACAACATTAGTGGCACGTCTAAACAACGCAATGCAGGCAAGTTTACAACGTCAGCAACATCAACATGCATTACTCAATGAAAAACTACTCAGCCAAGATCCAAAACACAAATTGCAACAACAAACCTTAATTTGTGATGAGCTAAGTTTACGCCTACAACATGCAATGAGCGCGCGATTAACACGCCATCAACAAGGTGACAGTGAACGATTAACACAGTTAATGCAACACAGCCCAGCACAAACCATTCACCTTGAGTTGCAAAAACAAACACAATTAAAAACCCGTTTAAAAAATGCCATGCAGCAGACACTCAAACAAAGTGAAGCAGATTTACACAATAATATTAGCCAGCTTAATGCCGTCAGCCCACTCGCCACCCTCGCCCGCGGTTACGCAATTGTAAAAGATGAAAAAGGCAAGGTAACCACCGATGCCAGTAAACTCAAAAACGGTGAGACCATCGCCATTAGATTAGATAAAGGCCAGTTCAGCGCGAAAGTAATTTAAGAGGGAGGCGGGGAAAGCTGGAATGCTCGGATGCAGGAATGCTTGAATGCAGGAAAGCGGGAATGCTTGAATGCTTGAAGGCAGGAAAGCGGGAATGTTTGAAGGCAGGAATGCAGGAAGGCAGGAATGCAAACAGCCTTCCAGCCCTTCAACCTTCTAGCCTTCCAGCCTCTTCACCCTTCTAGCCTCTTCACCCTTCTAGCCTTCTAGCCTTCTAGCCTTTCAGCCTCTCCACCCTTCCAGCCTCTTCACCCTAATCAAACGTCTGCATACGGTAAATAACCCGGTCGTTTCCTCTGAACAGTCCAAATTCAACATGACCTGAAATACAATCCGTTAGGCTACCTGTTTCATCAGGGCAAGCCTCTGCATTACCACTATCAAGTAACCACGGGGTATAGAGGCTGTTATCACTTAGGCCTTTTAAACGAATGTAATAGTCTAAGCTGCCGGTGCTGCCTGACGCTGAAAATTCCAAGTAACCTTTACCTGCGTTTAAAGCAGCGTCTAAAATGGTCAGCGTGGTCGTGCCACTGCCCACCTCAATTTGATTTTTAGTCTGGTCATCACGACTCATTGTGGGTATAGCACTCAGCTGCGCATCTAAAATGGGTGTACAGCTATCCTCTGCAAAGGGCACAAATTCACTGCCATTAAAATAAAGCGCTTGGGTTAAAGTGCGTATTAATTGGTGCTCACTACCGTGCCCGTTACCCGCATGTAATCGCCCGTAAGCAAAATCACCAAGACTACTTGAATCTGCATCCGCTGGTAGACGACAGCCATAGTTGCCACAGGTCGCATCATCATTTTGCAACGTTTCACCATCCACCCCTGTTAATTGAATATAATATTCAATTTGATCATCACTACTGCTCGCGCTTGGCATTGAAGCGAAATAAGGACCATCGATATCGGTTAATGATTTTTTTTGCAAGCTCATTGCCAGTGCCGTGATCGTATAAACGCCAGATTGCCACTGGGTTTCATCATAATAGCTTTTGGGTAGAATACGTTCGCTAACATCCAACAAAGTCGCTTTAGAATAAGCAACATCAGAAAAGTTATCCGTAGGAGCAACTGGATACCCTAAACTATGATCATAATTAACCGTGGTTTTTTCTGTCGCGTCTGCGCTGTCAGCGCTCATTTGCGCTTTTGCTTGCATCGCATAATTAATGGTGACGGTGGATTCACCCAATAAAATATCATCTGTGTCTGAGCTGTCACTCACACTCATATAAGTAAAACCTTGACAGCCAGCATTGTAACTGTGACCTCCATAGGCGAGATAGGCAGGATAGAATCGCCCTATTTCCTTCACCTCAGAAAGCGTGATGTCATTGTCTGTTGCAATGTAATCAGGGCTACTTGCCTGTAAACCTAACACCCCAACTTCATCGTAGGAGAGATCCGAATAGGTTAATTCACCCCCAGTCATTTCCAAGGTCAATTCATTTGCCCCCTCTTGAGAGTGCACTGTGCCTAATGCGGCAGAGTCATTGCTGGGGAAAATTAAACTCGGTAACAGGGTGATCTTATTATTAAAGCTTGGGGTGATGGTATTCTCACCCGCAGTGCAGTTATCTAATACCTGCGTGAGTGTCGAGTTGCAAGACATCACAGCCTTGATGGTAAGGTCAAAGGTATCCACATCCACTAACGTGCTATGGCTGCGCACGGCGGCACGTATAAAAGCACTGTCGGAGGTTGCTGCATCATAACCATTATTCTCCGCCGGATTATCACTCACCGAAGCAATTTTTAAGACCAAAGGATTAACAATTGATTGCGCTTGACCAATGATAGTTTCATTATCACTGTCCTTGACATGGATGTTTATCTTGCCGGCATCGGGGTAGTTAACGTCAACGCTTGCAACGCCTTCATCAAAAACCAATGCAATCAGCGTTGCGCTTTCTTGCGTTTTTCCTAT
>JBAHZV010000109.1:0-9611 GCA_037132845.1 Psychromonas sp. | reverse complement strand
ACCTGATATTCATGCAATAGTTTTTTAATACTCCGAGCCTTCCCTCTGCCTATCGGATGACATTGAAAGCCAGCATTAAGCTGTTCCCTAAAACAGATTTCGATCTGATGCGACTGCCTTAAAAAGTCATTTTTAACATCAATTTGCAGTTGAAAGCGCCCTGCATCAACAATTTTTTGTGTTTCACCTTGCCACTCTATTTTCTGAGGCTTACTAATAATACAACGTTCATCCACTAAATAGATGACCGCTTGATAGCGAAATACAGTGACTTGTTGAAGCTGAATTTTCGGCTGTGCATCACGTTGCGCAAGGACTAGATCTTGCCAAATAACACTCAACTGTTTGCTTGATGGGTAATGAAACGCGGCCTGCTTAAACCAATAACGCAAAACATTATTCCTGCGTGTCTCAGTTAATGCTTTTAATGGCATTATTTTCAGTTGTAACGGTAGTAATTGGCAGTGTTTAAAATCTGCGTCGGTGAGTTCATTAATGAGCTGTAACTGAGTTTGACAATGTTGTGCACTGCGCGCCACGGTTTTAGCGATTGCGGGCCAACGCTGTTTTAATAAAGGCGTAATACGATGACGAATGAAATTACGATCAAACTGTTGATCTCGATTACTTTCATCCTCCATCCACTGCAAAGAAAATTGCTGAGCATAATGTTCAAGCTGCTCTCGAGAAAAATGAAGTAAAGGACGAATTAAATGGCCTGTGCTTAATGATTGCTTCGCAACAATGCCCTGCAACCCCGCTAAACCCGCACCACGTTTGAGTGCCAGCAACACGGTTTCCAACTGATCATCTTGATGGTGTGCGGTCACTAAATAGCTTTTATCGTTGAATCCCTCTTTTAATACCGCATAACGTTTTTCACGTGCCAGTGCTTCGAGACTGATACGGCTTTTTTTAGCAAGTATTACATGACTAACCTGCAATGGCATAGTCAAAGAAGCACAGAGATCGGTGCAAAATACCACCCACTTATCGGCATTGTCACTTAAACCATGATGAACATGATGCGCCGTACTGACACTTTTTTCTAAACGGGAAAAAAGGTGCACCAGCACCACGGAGTCAAGTCCACCACTGAGCGCTATTTTAAAATGGGCGGATGCGGGTGCCAACGCCAATAGTTGAGTTTGAAAGAGGTAAAACAAATCATTATTTTTCATATTCATCTTTTTTGAAAAAACACCATCGGTTAGCTATTCACTTGATCAAAATGTAGCGTCACGTTCTCTGCACCGATAAGTTTTGCTAAAGAAAAAAGCAGATCATCCGTGGGTGTTATCGCCCAGGTAAGGCCTAAGCTCAATTCCGCTTGCGCAGTACTATTCTTATATTCAATAAATACAGGACATACACCGCCCATTGCGGGCTCAAGCGCACGTTGTAATTGAGACTGAAAATCGTCGGCAATATTATTGGCATTAATTTTAAGGCGTAATTTGGAGGCAAAACGTTCACGCGCTTGTTCAATACTCATCACTTCACGGGCATTCATTTTTAAGCCACCATTGAAGAAATCTTCACTGACTTGCCCCTGTATAATAATGACATTATCGACCACCAATAAATTTTCATATTGATCCAGTAAATCAGCAAACACCGTGATTTCTAAACGTGCACTTTTATCATCAAGGGTAATAATCCCCATTCGTTTACCTGCTTTAGTCACCATCACGCGCATGCCTAAAACCAACCCTGCAATGCGCGTATTTTGTCCGCGTCTATTGGGTGTAAGATCCACAATTTGAGTACAATGAAAAGAGCGCACATGCGCTTCATATTGATCGATAGGATGACCGGTCAAATATAAACCTAAGGTTTCTTTTTCACCGGCCAGCCACTGTTTTTCAGGCCATTTTTCAATGACAGAGAATTTACTTTCAATCTCCTCATCATCAGTAATTAAGACACCAAACAAATCAGTTTGTCCAAAAGACTCCGCCTTTTTATGCTGAATAGCAGCCTCAAGTGCGTTAGGCAGGTTTATCATTAAAGCCGCTCGATGTGGACCTAAATTGTCCAGTGCACCGGCTAAAATCAGCTTCTCTAAAATACGTTTACCACAACGTTTAAGATCAATACGCGTACAAAAATCAAAGAGATCTTTAAATTCTCCCGCTGCGCTTCGTGCCTCAATAATGGCGTCAACAGGGGCTTCTCCGATGCCTTTTATCGCACCAATACCATAAATAATACGTTGATTTTTATCGACATTAAATTTAAATAAACCTTCATTTACATCTGGAGGACAGAGGTTCAGCCCCATGCGTTGACACTCAGCAACTAAAATAACTACCTTGTCAGTATTATCCATATCAGCAGACATCACGGCCGCCATAAAATAACTAGGGTAAAAGGTTTTCATCCATAGGGTTTGATAAGAAACAAGCGCATAAGCGGCCGAATGAGACTTGTTAAAACCATAACCGGCAAACTTTTCAACCAGATCAAAAATCTTCATCGCCAGTTCACCATCAACGCCGTTATCAATGGCTCCTTGCTCAAAAGTAGAGCGCTGTTTTGCCATTTCTTCGGGTTTTTTCTTACCCATTGCGCGGCGTAACATATCCGCGCCACCCAAAGTATAACCAGAAAGTACTTGGGCAATTTGCATGACCTGCTCTTGGTATAAAATAATGCCGTAGGTTGGATCTAATATTTCTTTTAATGATTCATGCTGCCATTTTTCATCGGGGTATGAGACCTCTTCACGGCCATGTTTGCGCTCGATAAAGTTATCAACCATGCCCGAACTTAATGGACCTGGTCGAAACAATGCAACGAGGGCAATCATATCTTCAAAGCAATCGGGTTGCAGACGACGAATAAGATCTTTCATACCACGTGATTCTAACTGAAAAACAGAAGTGGTTTCATAACGCTTTAATAACTCAAAACAAAGTGGCTCAGTGAGGCTAATACGTTCGATATCAATTAATGCTCTACCCTCGTCTTTATTATGCGCGTTAGCCATATCTATCGCCCACTGCAGGATAGTAAGTGTACGCAAACCTAAGAAGTCAAACTTAACTAATCCCGCTGTTTCAACATCATTTTTATCATATTGAGTGACTGGGTTTTTACCCTCATCGTCACAATAGAGAGGTGAAAAATCGGTGATGGTTGTAGGTGAAATAACCACACCACCGGCGTGTTTACCGGCATTACGAATCGTGCCCTCAAGGGTACGACACATATCAATAAGCTCGCGTACCTCCTCGCTGCCATCGTAACGTTCTTGCAAACGAGGCTCTTCATCAAAGGCTTTACTAAGTGTCATGCCCGGTGTTGGAGGAACTAACTTAGAAATGCTATCAACAAAGCCATAGGCGTGACCTAATACACGCCCTACATCACGGATAACCGCTTTAGCTGCCATCGTACCAAAGGTGATAATTTGCGATACCGCATCACGACCATACAATTCCGCTACATGGTCGATGACTTCATCACGTCGTTCCATACAAAAATCGATATCAAAATCGGGCATTGAGACACGTTCAGGGTTTAAGAAACGCTCGAATAAAAGCTCTAACTTTAAGGGATCAAGATCAGTAATATTAAGCGCATAAGCCACGAGTGATCCCGCGCCACTACCACGACCAGGTCCAACAGGAATAAGGTTATCTTTACTCCATTGGATAAACTCCATGACGATCAAGAAGTAACCCGGAAATCCCATGGTATTAATAACATCGAGCTCTATCTGTAAACGTTCATCATAGGGTTGACGTATGGTGGCAAAATCAGGGCTATTTTTATCAAAAAGAAACTCTAAACGCGCTTGCAGACCTTGCCGTGAGACATCACAAAAGAATTCGTCGATCGGTTTTCCATCCGTGGGAAAGTCAGGCAAAAAGTATTCACCCAAGCGCAGTGTTACATTACAACGTTTCGCTATTTCAACACTATTTTGTAACGCTTCAGGGATATCAGAAAATAACTCGCACATTTCCTCTTCACTGCGTAAATACTGTTCAGCACTGTATTCTTTAGGACGGCGATCATCACCTAATGTGTAACCTTGGTTGATACAAACACGAATGTCATGTGCATCAAAGAGATCACTACTGATAAATACCACTTGGTTAGTTGCCACAACGGGTAATTGATTTTGTAGCGCCCAATCCAGTGCTAAATGCAGATAATTTTCTTCATCAACACGGTTAGTACGGATCAGTTCAAGATAATAGCGTTGGTCAAAATATTTTTGATAAAAGGATGTGATGCTATTCGCCAACTCAATATTACCTTTGAGCAGTGCTTTACCTAAATCACCTTCTTTGGCACCCGATAATAACAAAATACCTTTATGATGCTCTATTAGCCAATCTTGATCGATAATCGCGCGACCACCCACATGACCACGTAAATACGCTTTTGAAATAAGCTCGGTGACATTTTTATAACCCTCATTATCCATTGCTAAGATGGTTAATCGAAATTGTTCTCCCTCAAAAAGATCACTTTGTACCCAAAAGTCAGCACCCACTAACGGTTTTACACCCGCATCATGTGCCGCAGTATAAAATTTAACGAGACCACAAAAGTTAGTTTGGTCAGTGAGCGCTATTGCAGGCATGTTCATAGTGGCCGTTTTAGCCAGTAGCGGTTTGACTTTAGTCAGTCCATCCACCATCGAAAAATCACTGTGGACACGCAGGTGGATAAATTTTGGCTCGCGATGAACAACTAACTCAGACATACAGTTTCCATAGAATAAAAATAACAAAAAAAAACTAACAGCTGATGGCTGACAGCTTCCCTAAAGGCCTAATACTTTTTTGACAGGTTTGAAACTTTTACGATATTCATCAATCGCGCCATATTTTTCCAAGGCAGCAAAGTGTGCTTTGGTTGGATACCCTTTGTGTTTTGCAAAACCATATTGTGGGTAACGTTTATCCAGTAATTGCATTTCTCGATCACGGGTGACTTTGGCAATAATGGAGGCAGCACTGATTTCAGCGACACGTGCATCACCTTTAACAATCGCTTCGCTCGCCATTGTTAACTCAGGACAACGATTACCATCAATAAAAACAAACTCGGGCTGAATAGCGAGCCCCTGCACCGCGCGTTGCATGGCGAGCATCGTAGCATGCAAAATATTAAGTTCATCAATTTCCGTTGGGGAGGCGCGCCCAACCGAAATACACAGAGCATTAGCTTGAATTTCATCAAACAGAAATGCTAATTTTTTTTCACTTAATTTTTTAGAATCGGCGAGACCAGCAATCGGCTTGTTTTTATCTAAAATAACCGCGGCAGTCACAACATCACCGACTAACGGACCACGTCCAACTTCATCAACACCGGCAATGAATGCCACCTCAGGGTAAATAACCTCAGCAAATTCAACCATCGTTTTAGCCATTTTTATTCTCTATTAAATTAACAACGGCCTGTGCCGCTTGTGTATCTGCATTACATTTTATTAATTGATGTAGTTCAGTAAATGTTTCAATCATCTGCTCACTGCCACCACTGATCAAGCGCTCTAATTGTTCAACCATTTTTTCAACGGTGCAATCATATTGACTGAGCTCTTTAACCACTTCTCTGTCAGCAATTAAATTAGGGAGTGAAGTGTACTTCACACTGGAAAGTGATTTAGCAATAACATAGGTTAATGCACTGACTTTATAGGCCACTACCATGGGTGATTTCGCTAACATCGCTTCGAGTGCAGCGGTGCCTGAAGCGAGTAAGACTAAATCTGCCGATTGCAAAACAGCACTGGCGTGGCCATCAAATAGCGTTATTGGTAGATCTGGTGCAATCTCTTGTATTTGCTCAGTAAACTGTTGTTTACGGCGATCATTCACCATCGGCACAATAAAATGATACTGAGGATGGTTTTTATAAATTATTTTCGCTGCTTCTAAAAATAAAGGCCCCAGTACTGCGACTTCAGATTTACGACTACCTGGTAGAATAGCAAGTAGCTTTTCATTACATGCTAATTTTAGCGACGCGCGCGCTTTATCTTGTTCGCGGATAAGTGGCAATTGATCCGCCAGTGTATGACCAATAAATTGACAAGGCACATTAAATCTATCATAAAATGCTTTTTCAAAGGGCAAAAAGGCCAACACTAAATTAGTTGCTTTGGCTATTTTATGAATGCGCCACTGCTTCCATGCCCATACCGAAGGGCTCACATAATGAATAGTTTTAATCCCCTGAGATTTTAGTTTAAGCTCAACGGTTAAGTTAAAATCAGGAGCATCGATACCAATGAAAATATCCGGTGGATTATTTAAAAAATATTGCGTAATTGATTTCCTAATCGATAAAATACTGAATAATTTTCCAAGTACTTCAACAAACCCCATGACTGATAATGCTTCTAGGGGATGTAATGCAATACAGCCCTGTGCGATCATTTTAGGACCTGCAATGCCTTCAAATATCGCATCAGGATAATGAACTTTTAACGCTTTAATTAATCCCTCACCTAAAATATCACCGGAGGCTTCACCTGCAATGATCCCGATTCGTAATGGTTTCACCATAAAATCCTCTGAAAAAAAAAGGCTCTAATGAGCCTTTCTGATAATTATTAAAAAATAATTATTAAAAAATAATTATTAATAAACAATTATTATGATTTGTTAACATTAAAAAGTAAATGCAAGAAACAAGCTTTAACGTTAAGTCGCAAGGTATTAATGATTACACCTTATCTCACAATGCCACGACTCTCTTCATTTAAAAAATCATGTAATACTTGTAGTTCAGGACAATCTTCAATTTTTGATGCGATAATTGCTTTTGCATCTTCTAAGCTATTACCATCACGGCATAATGCTTTATAAGCACGTTTAATCTCCATGATAGCGGCACTGCTAAAGCCACAACGCTTTAAACCGATAGAGTTAATACCCTGTGCTTGTACGTAGTTACCCGATGCCATGAAGTACGGTGGGATATCTTTATTCACCGCCGAACAACCACCAATCATCGCAAACTCACCGACACGAGTAAATTGATGTAAGGCAGATAAACCACCAATAATGACATTATTGGCCAGTTTAGTATGCCCCGCTAATGTCGCGTTATTAGAAAGAATAATATTATCACCCAGTACACAATCATGGGCGACATGCACATACGCCATTAATAAATTGTTATTACCAATTTTTGTTGTGCCATTATCTTGAGCAGTACCGCGATGAATAGTACAGCTTTCACGAAAAACGTTATTATCACCAATTTCTAAGAAAGTCTCTTCGCCATTATATTTTAAATCTTGGCAATCCTCTCCCACCGATGCAAATTGGAAGATTTTATTACCTTTGCCCATTTTGGTTGGACCGTTGACGACAACATGTGGTGCAATCCAGCAATTTTCATCGATATCAACACGTGCACCGATAATTGTATAAGGACCGATCTCTACATTTGCACCGATTGTAGCAGTTTCATGGACAATCGCCGTTGGGTGAACTTTTGCTGTTTCGTGAATATTACTGTTTGTCATTAGATCTCTCTTCTTGCACACATTATCATTGCTTGACATGCTACTTCGCCATCAATCTTAGCAGTACACTCAAATTTTCCCATGCCACGACGCTCTTTTAAATAGATAACTTCAAGTTTAAGTACATCACCTGGTACAACAGGTTTGCGAAAACGAACCTTATCAATTGAGGCTAAGAAATAGAGTTCATTTTCAGCAGGTTTACCGTAGGTTGCAAAAGCAAGTACACCCGTCGCTTGTGCCAACGCTTCGAGAATCATCACACCAGGGAAAACAGGCGTACCCGGGAAATGTCCTTGGAATTGAGGCTCATTAAATGAAATATTCTTAACGGCAGTTAATGTTTCTCCTGGCACATAATCGAGCACACGATCGATTAATAAAAACGGGTAACGGTGTGGAAGGAGATTCATTATTTCTTTAATATCTAAACGGTTTAATTCGTTGCTCACTCAGTAATCCTTAATCTTTTTCTTGCAATTGTTTTTCAAGTTGCTTCACACGTTTAAATAGACTCTCTATTTTTAACGTATAAGCAGTATTTTTTCGCCACTGTTTATTTTTTATTGCAGGAATGCCCGAAGAGTATATTCCTGACTCGCTAATACTACGTACCACCATGCTATCACCGGTGATAATAACATTATCTGTAATGGTCAGGTGCCCATTCATACTCACATTGCCCCCGAGCATACAGTTTTTCCCAATTTTACAACTACCCGCAATACCGGTTCCACCGGCAATGGCAGTATGCTCATCAATAAAAACATTATGGGCAATTTGACATTGATTATCAATTTTTACACCATCACTAATAATAGTGTCAGAAAGTGCGCCACGATCGATGCTCGTTGACGCTCCAATCTCTACATCATCACCAATAATCACCTTGCCAATTTGCGGTATTTTTATCCATTTACCCTGAGAAGGTGCATTGCCAAAACCATCACTGCCAATAACACTATTCGCATGGATAATACAACGTTGGCCAATCTGACAAGCATGATAAATCGTTACATTAGGGTATAGTTTACATTGTTGTTTTATTTTAACTTGCGGTGCGATCACTACATTGGCAAATATTTGACAATTATCACCAATCTCTACCTCTGCGCCAATCACCACATTTTCTGCAATGGCGACGTTATGACCAATTTTTGCGCTACTATCAATGTGAGCAGACGGTGCAATAGTAGGACTTAAATTTGGCGTGGTATCAAAAATAGAGGCCAACATTGCATAACCAATATAGGGGTTCTCCATAAACAAGGCATTACCTTGATAACCTTCCATCACAGTATTGGGTAATACAATTGCACTAGCATGACAATGCTCAAGTTCCGTTAATAACTTTTTATCGGAAACAAAAGTAATATCGCCCTCATTTGCCTTATCAAAGGTTGCTAAACCTTGAATAACTAAGGAAGCATCACCGATCATTTTTGCACCGATCAAATCAGCCAATTGAGCTAATGTTTTAGTCATCTTTGCATACCTATTTTTTGCTAATTTCTTCAATAATAAGATCCGAGATATCATATCCTGGTGTCGCAAAAACAACTTGTTCACCGTTTAAGATGATGTCGTAACCAGCATTTTTTGCCACCTCGTTAATGACATCACGTACGAGAATCAGCGCTTTTTGTTGCTCTTCACCTTGACGACGGCGATTATCTTCTTCAAATGCTTTACGGTTTAATTTGTACTCTGATAGTTTTCCTTCTATTTTACGCTGCAACGCCGTCACGTCACTATTGCTCATGAGTTCTGCATCACGTTTTAGCTTTTTCTCAATATTAGTGATCTCTTTTTCAAGTGATTGAAGTGCTTCGTAACGTCCTTTAAATTCATTCTCTAATTTTTTGATAATACGAGCACGCTGTGGTGACTCTTTCATTATTTTTGAAGGGAAAACAACGCCTATTTTTTGAGTGTCGGCAGCGCTTACCAGCGGTACTGAAATCATTGCAACGACTAGCGTGGCCGCTTTTAAAAAGTTCTTCATGTTATTGCTCCATAAATTAAAATAATTAGTAACTATTCACAGTAAAGTTTCTGATTTGAATGACTAAAAGTCATTATAAAATAAATTGTTAATAAAAAAAAC
>JBAHZV010000108.1:0-13511 GCA_037132845.1 Psychromonas sp. | reverse complement strand
GCAAAACCAAGGCCTTTTTCACGCCACAACTTATCTAATCGGTCGCTATCGATGACATGCTCACGGGCACGTTCAAAATATTTCAAAAAATTAGGGTGATAAACGACACCAGAGTGATCCGTATCTTCGTAATAGATTTGTACTGCATGATGGAAAATTTTACTGCTCACGATCAACCCTCTTTATTAATAATATTAAGTAATTGTGCTGAAGCATCTTCTAAGAGATCCAGCACTAACTCAAATCCCGCATCACCGCCATAATAAGGATCTGGAATCTGATCCGTTTCTGCCTGCGCATAACTTAAAAATAGTGCTATTTTATAATGTAGGTGAGGCGGACAAATCGCCTTAAGATCCGTTATATTGCTATTATCTGCCGCTAAAATAAGATCAAAATTTTCAAAGTCCTGTTTTATTATTTGTCTTGAGGTAATACCTGCAAAACTATAACCACGCGCTTTACCCGCAGCCATCGCTCGTTTATCGGGTTGTTTACCTTGATGATTGTTAATGGTGCCGGCTGAATCTATTTCAATAGCAATAGACATCTTTTTGGCAGAAGCGCGTAAGACCGCTTCTGCTGTCGGTGAACGGCAAATATTACCTAAACACACGACCAATATTTTTTTCATTCTTTCATTCCTGCATAATTAAACATTGAAGGGGTGAGTGGTGCGCGCTTATATAATTGTGCACAAGCATGAATGAATTCGGCAGTCCGTTTTGAAAAGCCATGTTCTACATACCATAATACTTGTTGATGCACTTTATGTTTGAAAGCAAAGCGGTCAATCTCAATAGCACTTAAATTATCGACACTCACATCAAATTTAAAACCACAACTCATGGCGAGCGCCCACTCAATTGCCTGTGGGACAATTTCAACTTTTTCAAATTCCGCTTGTTGTACTGCCGTACGACCATCGGGTGCATACCAATAACCATAATCTTCTAGTAAACGTCGTTGCTCTCCTGCCACTAACCAATGCGCTATCTCATGCAATGCACTGGCATAAAAACCATGGGCAAAAATAATGCGGTGCAGACTGTACTCTTTATTTGCGGGTAGATAAATAGGTTCATCTCCACCACAGATAAGTCTAGTATTAAAGGTGTTATAAAAAGTTGATTCGAATATTTTTATCAAATCTTGGTAATGAAAGATTGGCGTCACATGATTACCCGTTTAAAAGTTGTATTATTTTCGATAAATTATACACTTACAAAAATTAAATTATATAAGAAGATCTTATGTCACTGATGAACAAAATTCGCTGTGCCTTTACCCTAGGCCAAGGAGTCTTAATCGAAAATAAGGCCTTACAAAAAAGTGATGATCCCATTGCCTTTTTTAAAGCTTGGTTAACAGAGGCAGAGAGCAGTGGCATTATTTTACCCGAATCAATGTCAGTTTCTACTTGCACAGTAACAGGTCGCCCTTCTTCGCGTATGGTATTGTTAAAAAAGGTGGATCAACAGGGTTTTGTTTTCTTTACTAATTACAACAGCCGTAAAGCCATCGAATTACAAGAAAACCCATTTGCAGCGTTGTTATTTCATTGGAATATGTTGCAACGGCAAGTACGTATTGAAGGTCGTATTGAGCGTATTAGTGAGCAAGAGTCAGCGGGTTATTTTCATAGCCGTGGTCGTGGTAGCCAAATTGGTGCGTGGGCTTCACATCAAAGTGATGTCCTTGAAAGTCGTGACATATTAGCGCAACGCGTGAAAATGTATGAAGAAAAATTTAAAGGTAAAGAAATTCCTCTGCCTGAATTTTGGGGTGGTTACCGTGTTATCCCTGATAAAATTGAATTTTGGCAAGGAAAGGCAGATAGATTACATGATAGATTTATCTATCAACCCAGTGAAACAGGCTGGGAAATTACACGCTTGAATCCATGAAAGTCAGGCTATCAGCTGTAAGCTGTAAGCTGTAAGCTGATGGCTGATGGCTGATAGCTGATGGCTTACAGCCAGCCGTGTTGTTCAAACATAATGGCTAGGTTGTCTAACTCAGTTTCAATGTGCTCAGACCATTGTATGCCATTTTCAAGCCCTCCAACTTGCCTCATAAACCAGTTATAAAACACGCGATTTTCAAATATTCCATGCAGGTAGGTGGTATAAACATTAGCGCATTGCCAGCCCAGATGATGCTCCATAAATACATCAACTTGTTGCTCTGTGGTGGTTTCACCGTGATGTATCTGATAACCTTTAAGCGGATGACTTAACCAACTTATCTCAGTTTGTTGCGTCGATTTAGTGGCCTTTAATGTCGTTTGTAAAGCAATTAACCCCAGCCCTTGTTTATCTCCGCCCTCTAAATTTAACGGATCTAATAATTGTTCACCTAATATTTGTAAGCCACCACAAATACCTAAAATGGTTTTTCCAGTCTGTTTAAAGTCCTTAATTTTCTGTGTGAGCCCGCTGTGATTTAAAAAATCCAAACTTGCACCACTGTTTTTACTGCCCGGCAAAATAAGTGCATCAAAAGGATTAAGGTCAATATTTTTAGTGATCGGCACGAGGTTAATATCATCTTGATAAATAAGCGCATCAAACTCATCCATATTGGAAGCGTAAGGATAGTAAATGAGACCGATATTAATCTTACCACGTTGCCATTGAGTGCCTAAACGGAAACTATCCTCTTCGGGAAGCTGATGACGATAGTAGGGAAGATTTGCAACGGTGGGAATACCGGTTTTTTCTTCTAACCAATCCATTGCATTACCTAATAAAGTGGCATCACCACGAAATTTATTAAGGACAAAACCTTTAATCAGTTTTTGTTCAGGGGCACTTAAACAAGCCCATGTGCCAAGAAGATGGGCAAAGGATCCCCCGCGGTCGATATCTGAAACTAAATAAACATCAGCCTGACACTCAAGCGCCACCGCCATATTGACAATATCCCCCGCGCGTAGATTAATTTCAGCAGGGCTACCCGCACCTTCAATCACCACCTGATCATATTGTTCAATTAATTGCTGCAACGATTTTTTTACTTCAGGCCACAAATATTTTTTACGCTCGCCCCAAGGAAGCAAACTAAGTTCACGACTCACCTTGCCATTAATAATCACTTGGCTTTGTGTATCAGCACTGGGTTTTAATAAGACTGGATTCATTAATGCATTAGGTACAACTTTAGCGGCAAGTGCTTGTAAATATTGCGCGCGCCCCATCTCTAAACCATCCGCAGTGATAGCGGCATTATTACTCATATTCTGTGCTTTAAAAGGAGCGACCTTAACTCCACGATTCGCTAATAAACGACAAATAGCGGTCACCACTAATGATTTTCCTGCATCACTGGTACAACCTAAGATCATTATCGGTTTATTTTTTTGATTCATGTTACCCACTATAAATTTCACATAAAAAAGCACTGCATGAGCAGTGCTTATATCAGATATTATCTAATAGCAAAAGAGATCAGCCACGACGGGCAATAACCGCATCGGATAATTGCACCAGTAATGTTTCAGTATCAGCCCAACCGATACAAGCATCAGTAATACTTTGCCCGTAGGTTTTCACCTTGCCATCAACGAGATCTTGACGACCTTCAACAAGATGACTTTCCACCATAACACCAGAGATAGCTTTATCACCCGCGGCAATTTGAGCACAAACATCCGTGCAGACTTTCATCTGATTTTCGAATTTTTTCTCAGAATTTGCATGGCTAAAATCAATCATTAATGTTTCTTCAAGTCCTGATTTTTTAAGGCCTTCTTTTACGATAGCAACATCAGCGGCACTATAGTTCGGCGCTTTGCCCCCACGTAGGATGATATGGCAATCTGGATTACCAGCCGTTTCCACAATGGCACTGTGACCAAATTTGTTCACGGATAAAAAGTGATGCGAAGCATTCGCGGCACCAATTGCGTCCACCGCAACTTTAATCGTACCGTCAGTGCCGTTTTTAAAACCAACCGGGCATGAGATACCGGATGCTAATTCACGGTGTACTTGAGACTCGGTAGTACGTGCGCCAATTGCGCCCCATGTCATGAGATCAGCGACATATTGTGGCGAGATCATATCTAAGAATTCAGTGGCAGCAGGTAAACCCATTGCATTGATATCTAAAAGTAATTTACGGCCGATACGCAAACCTTGATTGATATTAAATGTACCGTTTAATTCAGGATCATTAATCAAGCCTTTCCAACCAACCGTGGTACGTGGTTTTTCAAAATAAACACGCATAACAATTTCTAAACTATCTTTATATTTTTCACGTAATGGCGCAAGCTTACTCGCATAATCTAAGGCGGCTTGTGTATCGTGGATAGAGCAAGGACCGATAATCACTAAGACACGATCATCTTTGTTACTTAAAATTTGGCTAATTGCCTGGCGCGCTCCAGAAACTATTTTTTTGATCGCTTCTGTTGCAGGAAATTTTTCTAATAAAGCAATTGGCGGTAAAAGTTCTTTAATTGCGGTGATGTGCACATCATCTGTTTTAATCATTTTCTATATCCTAATCATTTTCAAAGTTATTTGATTTTTTATCGAGAATACCAACAACATTATGAGTTAATAACCGCGCATAAAAATGCATCCATTCAAGTTAATTGGTGAGATTAACAAACTACTTAGTGTCATTGGTTTAACCTACATTAATTCAGTAAAGTATTGTAGGGTTCAATTGTGACTGTCTCACCCATCTCCACATTACCTCTGTCTTGCTCAAGCACAATAAAACAATTTGATTGACTCATCGAGCTGAAAACACCAGAGCCTTGGCTTCTTGTTGTGTTGACAATCAGTTGACCATTGCTATTTGCACTGTAAGTGCCACGCTGAAAATCTACGCGCCCTGCCTTTTTCTTTAGTTTATCCGTTGTTAACGCGTTAAAGCGAATGGCAGGTTTTACATTAAAACCAGCCATTATTGCCATTGCAGGCACCGCTAACTGATACAGAGTGACCATAGCGGAAACCGGGTTACCTGGCAACCCAAAAAACACACTGTTCGGTAACTGACCAAAAGCAAAGGGTTTACCCGGTTTAATCGCGAGTTTCCAAAAACCTATTTTACCAAGATCTGTTAATACATCCTTTATAAAGTCAGCTTCACCAACTGATACCCCACCACTGGTGATCACTACATCAGCTTGTTGATCCGCCGATTTAATTGCCTCGGTGATCAACGCAAGATCATCTTTGATAATTCCAAAGTCAATGATATCCACATTCAAACGCGACAATAGACCAATAATACTGTAGCGATTACTGTCATAGATGTCACCTTCAAGTAAAGGCTCTCCGAGGTTTTTAAGTTCATCACCCGTTGAGATAACCGCTACTTTTAGTTTACGATAAACACTAAGTTGACTGATACCTAATGACGCAATTAACGGAATATCACACACGCTTAATTTGTGCCCTGCGCTTAAAACGTGTTGTCCATCTTGAATATCTTCACCCGCTTTTCGCACATTGGCGTTAAATCGAGGCGTTTGAGTAAAACGGATATGTTCGCCGATAACCTCTGTAGACTCTTGCATAACCACGCTATCAGCACAGCTAGGCATCACCGCTCCCGTCATAATACGAATACACGTTCCACTGGGTAAATCACCCGTATAAGGTGCGCCTGCGAATGATTTCCCGATCATTTTAAGATGGATAGGGTTCGCCTCAGTCGCCTCAAGCAAGTCGCCTTGAAGCATCGCATAACCATCCATCGCTGAATTGTTAAAAGAAGGTACATTGATAGGCGAGTAAATATCCTCTGCGAGTGCAAAACCAAGTGCATCTGGCACTGCCAGCGTGATTGTTTCACAGGTATTGCTTACCGAACTTTGTAGCTTTGTTAATGCTTCTTCAAGGGGCATTAACCCTGGTGCATCACAACATCCCATTTAATTTCTCACTGTAATAAATAATTAACTGTGAATATTAATTCGTCTGGCTACAAACTATCAAGTATAAAAATACGCTCAACATCAATATTACAGTAGTTTTGTGGTATTCTGGTCGGTTTCTAAACAGATCCTTCAGCACTTTTAATCGCAATAAATATTGAAAGCCTTGTTGAGGCTCCATTTTATATTTCATTGTTCAACGTTCTTCAGCCGATTGTTCAATAAGCCACTATTCAATGCTTTTAATACCACGCAGATGCTTAAAGCAACTATCAATCGCCGTTTTGATGAAATCCTTTAGATACGCAAGCTCTTGTTGCTCTTCACGTACGGCCACATAAAGAGTATTCCAGAGCCCTTGCTGACCTAACTTTCTTGCCACCACATAATCTTTTTTAAGATACTCAAACAATGCCCAATTGGGTAAGCCGGCGACCCCACGGCCACTGGCCACTAATTGCAACATCATCAGCGTCATATCCGCATGGCGAATTTTTGCAGGAGAGACACCCGCGGGAATTAAAAATTGATTAAAGATATCTAAACGCTCAATCTCAACAGGATAAGTGATTAATGTTTCTTGTGCGAGATCTTCAGGTTCAATATAAGTTTGATTTGCTAAACGGTGATGGCGACTGAGCGCCAACATTGGCTGGTAACTAAAGAGTGGAATGTAACTTATACCCTCAATAACTTGCGGGTCTGAGGTCACCACTAAATCTAAGTTGCCACGTTTCAATGCCGGCAACGGTAAAAAACTAAAACCGCTGGAAAAATCCAATTCCACTTCCGGCCAACTATCACGGAAACAGTCAATGGCGGGCATCAACCATTGAAAACAAGAGTGACACTCCACGGCCATATGTAAACGCCCAGCATCGCCCGAAACAAACCGTGAAAGGTCTCGCTCAGCACTGCTAATTTCAGGTAAAACACTGCTCGCCAACTCTAACAAACGAATGCCCGCAACCGTAAAACGAATGGGTCGCGATTTGCGGATAAATAAGGAACAATTAAGCCGCCCTTCCAACTCTTTTAATTGATGGGAAAGCGCAGATTGGGTGAGATGTAACTGCCGAGCGGCCTCCACTAAACTACCGGTATTATTTAACGTTGACAAAGTACGCAGGTGTTTAATTTCAATCATAAGCAGCCTTTAAATTAGTTTAATTTTCGTGACCATTCAATGCTTTGTTCAGTCGTTAACTCAGACACTAAGACAAGGCGTTGCATGATAACAGCACGAGGACAATGGGCATATTCACGAGAAACTGAACAAAACGAATAATAACAGCAAGAATCTGCTGATGTCGCCTTTATTTACTTCACAGCATCAACAATATCAGGTAGTTTTACTGATATTGTGTGTCATTGCCAGATCCACTGCAAAGTCGTTAGGCGTTAATTGTTTTATTTTCCGAGGTTACCATGTATTCCATCAATAGATCCTTCAAATTAGATAATGTGTGTTATGACATTCGAGGACCCGTGCTTAAACAAGCCCATAAATTAGAAGATGAAGGGAAACTCATCCTAAAATTGAATATTGGTAACCCCGCCTCATTTGGTTTTGAAGCCCCCGAAGAAGTCTTAATGGATGTCATTAAAAACTTACCACAGAGTCAAGGCTACTGTGACAGTAAAGGTCTCTTTTCTGCACGTAAAGCGGTGATGCAACACTATCAAGCAAAAGGTTTATTATCACTCGATACCGATGATATTTACATTGGCAACGGAGTGAGCGAACTAATTGTAATGGCAATGCAAGGCCTACTAAATAATGGTGATGAGCTATTAATACCCGCACCCGATTACCCATTATGGACAGCTGCGACCCACCTTTCAGGTGGTAAAGCGGTACATTATATTTGTGACGAAGAATCCGATTGGTTTCCTGATATAGATGATATCAAATCTAAAATCACCTCAAGAACCAAAGGCATTGTATTAATTAACCCGAATAATCCCACTGGTGCCGTATATTCAAAAGAACTCTTAGAACAAATTGTAGAGCTTGCACGTCAGCACAACTTGATTGTTTTCTCCGACGAGATTTACTCTAAAATTGTTTACGATGATGCTAAGCATATTCCACTGGCGACCCTTGCCGATGATATTTTAATCGTTACTTTTGACGGTCTTTCAAAAGCTTATCGTGTCTGTGGTTTTCGCGTCGGTTGGATGATGATAAGTGGTGCAAAACGCCAAGCGAAAGATTATATTTCTGGTATTGAAATTTTAGCCAGCATGCGTTTATGTGCCAATGTACCCATGCAACATGCGATTCAAACGTCACTGGGTGGCTATCAAAGTATTAATGAATTAACGGTGCCGGGTGGACGTTTATACGACCAAACTCAAGGTGCTTGGAAATTACTGAACGAGATCCCCGGTATCAGCTGTGCCAAACCTAAAGGTGCGTTATACCTGTTTCCAAAGCTGGATCAAAAGAAGTTTAATATTAAAGATGATCAACGTTTTGCCATGGACTTGTTAATGCAGGAAAAAATTCTGGTCGTTCAAGGGACAGGATTTAACTGGCATACACCGGATCACTTTCGCATTGTGTGTTTACCACGCATGGATGAATTAAGCACCGCAATCCAAAAAATTGCTCGTTTCTTAAGTGATTACCGCCAGTAAAAACAACGGAATCACTGCTCAGTAAGCACGGTAGTGATGAGCCACATTCTTTATTAACCTGATCTGCCCTGTACTTTAAAGACAGGACAAAGGCAGTCTAACGTTAAACACCTCGCCAAAATGATGCATTAATTTTTTGGTATTGTAATAGCGGGTGAAACTTCAAGCTTTTGCACAATAAAGTCAGCGAAGAATACTTTCTCTTCAGCATCACGGAGCATTTCTTTACTACGCAAAGAACGATAAATCCCCCATTTAGGGCGCACAAAATCACGCCCTCCCTCCCCTCTTAACATATCAATGTTATCGAGTGAGAGGTGAAGCACTACTTCGTTATTAACAATATCAGTGAGAAGCAACTCAAGCTGTCCATTATTACTATAATTAACAAAAAGAGTGGATTGCAACCATTTTCCTTTCAGTGGCTCAAGTGGTATTCTTTTTAGAAATGTGGTTTTCCCATGAATACGATGGATAACCTCTAACCATTGCCCATTTTTATTACGACCACTTAATGTCAATATTGGTGCACCCGGTCCACCATCAACCGCTTTAAGTTGAAAAAAATGTCCGAAATTTTTAGAAACGGTAATATTCTTATTGAGTTTAAATTTCCAACTATATGAAAACATTTCATTTTTATAAGCTTTTAGGTCTTCACTCGAGCCAGAATACCCTTTAATTTCATTTCGTTGACGATCTTTGATAGAAGAAACATCACGATCTTTATCCTGATTTTTATGTATCGTAAAGACAAAATGCTCACCGACAATATCATCTGATGCTTCATATATATGGGCTAAACCAGGATGATTATTATCATATAGATCAGGTGCTTCAAGTGACTTTTGACCCGCAAAATCTCGAATAAGTTGGTAGGTATCAATACCTTTATTAAATCCATCCGCCTGTAACCTTCGTTCACTGATCACTTGATATGTCTGTTGAGCATTAGCAGGGATGATACTCGGTTCAGCATCAATAGGGGCAGTACTCACACAAGCAAACAACAATGTACTAAAAAGGCTCAAAACAATGCATTTAGAGACATGCAATATGTGAACTATGCTGAAGAGCATACTGTAGATATGCTTAGAAATTAAAGTGATTGAGCCTAAAAGGACTGTCATTTGGTAGTGTTGCATATTCCATCCTTGTAATATTCAAAAAATAGTTGCTTTACATAAGCGACAGAGCAACAAAGGCAGCTGTTTTATCTTGTTTAAGTATTTATATTACGATGATGCCATGCTTATTTTTTTTGACATGTTATAACCTGTGACGATAAAACCAACATCATGGTAAAGTTTAAATGCACGGTTATTATGGTATGCCACCCTTAGTTTTATTTGTGTAATACCTATAGCTTGTAAGTGTACTTCAAACTCGTTAATAGCTTGTTTCCCAAAGCCATTACCACGGTATTCATTTGAAATATAGAAGTCATAAATAAACGTTGAATTATCACTGCTATTTTTAGCATGCCATAAATATCCAACAACAATTAAACAAGAGTTTATTTCAGATTCTATACACAATAAATCATGACCCTCACTTTCAAGACCATTTGGAAAGTGACGATTCAAGTCTTGCTTTGCTAAATCTATTGCAACATCAATTGAATGCCCGTAATTTTCAGCAATTTCTTTACTATAATCATCAATAAAATATTGACAATATGCGGGATACTCATCCACCCTCATGTTTCTAATAATGACCATTTTATTCCTTAATTAGAGAGACAACGGTTTACAACATGATAGGTAATGTTAAAAACTCAATTCTTGGTACATATCACGTAATTAGAGCAAAACACTTGCCTCGATCTTTAGCGGAATTTAGTTATCGTTTTAATCGACATTTCGACCTACAAGATTGCTCCCACGATTTGCATATATTGCTCTGCGTACTCCACCTATGCTGGTTAAACATTTTAGCATGACTGAACTTTATGGGTAATCAGGAATTCTTTTGAGTATTTCATTTTACGTGTCATTTCATTTCTCCAGTTAAGAATATTATCTCTTATCTGGAGTAGGTGAATCAATTAAACCACGTCACTACCATTACTCACAATAAAGCTCACTACTTTACTTAGCCTAGCAGTACTAATCAAAATAAAGAAAGCTTAGTTAGGATTACTATATTTCAGTGCCATGATCCTTATAATGTGCATTATAATAAGGCATATAAGAGTGAGAAGTAACATAACCAAAAACATCTGGTGAAACAAGTCTGACTTTGTCAGCTCTGTATTCAGTTCAATATAGGTGGTGCCATCCTTTGTGGAAATACGAGTTAATATGCCTGTTAACTTGTCCACGCTCTGACTTTTCTCTATAGCTAGTTTTACTTTCTCGATTGATGTTGAATTCAGCCTTCGCTGTAACTTTTCAAGACCCTCTCCTGTATTATGTTCGGCATCGTTTAAAAGTGTTACGCTGATTAACATTGTTGAATTTAATGGAATAAGTTCGAACTCTTGTTTAATATAAATTGATCTCAGGTCCTTTTGAAAAAGACGCAGACTATCTGTGTAACTCCAATGATCAGCCCTATTTTGTAGATAATAGCCATATACCTGTTTGTTATCAGCTAACATTTGTTGCCAGCATTCATCAGGTTTACAGGTTTCTGGTATTGTCAGGTCAGATATTAAATTCTGCCACAGTATAATTACTTGCTCTTTATATGGTTGGCATTCTTTACTGAACTGACAGACGGTATCTGTAAGTTTAGCAATTTGTGTAAGATTATCAGCGGTGTACTCGATAATTCTTTTTCTGGTAAATACTTGCTCCTTTGAGTAGAACGCCATTATCTGAAGTTGCATATACGTTCCTACTGACACAATAGGAAAAAAAGTATTATCATCGGAATTGTCGAAAAAGGACAGTATTTCTGATTGACCTGAGCCTGTGTCGCTATTTGAACGATTTAAGTAATAGAACTCTTGGCAATAATCGATGCCTAATTTCGGTTTAGCTAATAAGCAGCTACGCTGACCAGACAAGGTTATTTGGTCGCCAGGAAAAAGGTGTTTTTCTTTCAATTCGGCAGAACTAGTCACTTCATAAGTTTTGCCAGAAAAGACTTGATTAACACTTGTATTTACCAGGGTCCAGTCCATCATACTAAGAACTAAGGCCAAAAATAAACTAATTCCAATTAACATTGATATATGCCGACTAAACTGTACCTTGGGCTGTTCTTTTTCCAGCGAGATTCCATAGCCAAAAGACACCAAACGCTTTTGTTCACTAGCTACTTCAAAACGCATATTGGTTTCTAGTTGTAACCTATCTTTCCAGCTCACAGGAGCCATGTAGCTATAGTTCGAGCTGATAACAGTGTAGTTGGCTACATGTTCCAGCTTATGGTTATCAAAATGTACCATAATGTGTTTTTTATCGACATCTTCAATCCATTTGATTGCCCCCTGCATAATAGTAATATTGATATCACTATTATGTTTACGAGTAATACGGCGAAATAGTATATAACTGAAAGGGATTAATATTAGCGCAATAATGCAGGCTAACCTCGGACTTGTTGGGCTGAAGGCGATAGAAAAAATTACAGCTATCAATAAAACAAAAAACAGACTACCCAGACCTTTTCCATATGGATTAAGTTGGTGTAATTCGCTGTCATTTGCCTTACGCTGTCCCAACACCTCCAGTTCTTCACCCTCTAACTTTCCTCGGGTTGCTGTGGTAATAAGCTCAGCATTTTTTTCTTTGGTGTGCTGATCTTCCAGATCCTGCTTAATATTCCAGATACCGTTAAGGGATATCAGCCAAGTTTCTTGATCAAATAACAGCACCTCTACCTGATTTTCTTCCGGAAATAAGAAGAGATTAGCACTATCAGGAATCGAAACTTTATAGCCATCAATAGTAAAGTATTTTTCAGTTACTGCACCATTTGCACTCAAAGAGGAGCCTCCGACTTCGCCAAACAGCTCATAAACCACTCTATCGTCTGGATCAATGTTGTATTTTTGCTTAATTGCCTCTAACTCATCATTTTCTAAGGTGCGCTTTGGTGCTATCGAATCTCCCAATTCAGTCAGTTTATTTTTTGCCTCTTTTTTTTCAGATTTATAACTACTCCAAGCAGCAAAAGAAATTATCAGGACAAAAATATTGAAAAATAAAACTAAAGTTTCCATTTGTACTCCATTGATTGAGATAATAATCAAATTTAAGGACGACATACATACTTATTGCGTAATAACATGACTTAATAAAATAACTCAATGCTATTTAATTTAAAAGTTTTTTCCGATTTTATGTTACTGAAATGTATCGGAAACATAATAAAACTAAGCAGTAAAAAATTGTAACGTTTTTATTCCAGAATGGGAAGCTCGTTTAATAAGCAATGGCGAGATAAAAAGACGAAGGGAATAAAAATCTCGGCCGCAAGCGACCGTGTTTTAAGATAGTCCAAAGATTTTCGCTGCGCTCTGTTAAACACATGAGTAGCTCTGAAATAATGACAATTATTATTAGCTTTCATCAATCTCATTACAGGGATTTTAAGAATTATTATTTAGGCTATGTAGCAAAACATTTAAAATCATATTTTCCCTCACTGCTAAGCTACACAAGGTTTATAGAGGTTATGTCATCAGTTATCGTCCCTTCAAATACTTATCTAACAACCTTATTTGGTAAGCCAACAGGCGTTGCTTTTATCGACTCCACCAAAATAGCGGTATGTCATATTATTCGAGCAAAGCGTAACAAAGTCTTTAACGGAATTGCAGAGCATGGAAAAGGTACAATGGGTGGTTCTTTGGTTTTAAATTACACCTTATAGTTAATCACCTTGGTGATATATTGAGTGTAAAAATCACAGGTGGAAATGTAGATGATCGTAAGCCTGTTCCTGAAATGGTTAACGCTTTATCAGGTAAGCTGTATGGTGATAAAGGCTATTGAGGAAAAGCATTAGTGAGTAA
>JBAHZV010000072.1:0-6303 GCA_037132845.1 Psychromonas sp. | reverse complement strand
GTTACTTAATAGCCCCATCAATCACTTCGATGAAACAGGCATGCGAGTTGATACTGGATTGCATTGGCTACATGTTGCTTCAAATGAAAACCTTACTTATTATTTTCTTCATGAAAGTAGAGGTCGTATTGCGATAGATGAAATGGGTATATTGCCAGATTATCAAGGTTACGCTATGCATGATCATTGGTTAAGTTATTACACTTATTTTGAGTGTATTCACCTTTTATGTAATGCCCACCATTTAAGAGAGCTCATTTATGCATCCGAGCAATACGGACAAATATGGCCAACTCAGTTAATTCAATGTCTATTGGATATAAAAAATGCAGTAGAAGAGGCACTAAATGAAGATTTATCAAGCCTCACAGAGGAACAATTAAAGCAGTACAATCAACAATATGATGAAATATTAACTCAGGGTAAAGCTGAAATTCCCATATTAATTAAAGAAAAGAAAAAAGGAAGAGTCAAACGCCATAAAAGCCACAACCTCCATGCGAGGCTGGAGGAGCATAAAGACGAAGTACTCGGGTTTATGAACAACTTGTTTTTACCCTTTGACAATAATTTAGCCGAACGAGATGTTCGAATGGCAAAATTGAAGCAATAGATATCAGGCTGTTTTAGAACAGAGGATGGAGGTGAAATTTTTAGTCGACTTCGAAGTTATATATCAACCGTTAGAAAGCAAGGGGTCAATAAATTCGATGCATTGATCGACCTTTTCAACAACGATCCTTTCATACCCTCAGTAAATTAATCGTAAATTTACCCGGCTGAGTAGTAACTGCATATGATAAATGCATATGATAAATGCGCATTAGAAATGCGCATTTATCAATTCTAGTATTACCCACTTATCATGGCTATTCTCTACTTTAACGGCAATCTCAAGTTCGGCACATTGTAATAAGAGTTGCTCTAATTGCTCGCTTTTTAAACGACTTAATGCATTACTTATCAATGCTTGTTTACTGGCCCATAGTTTGGGCTTATGTTGATTAAGTAGTTGTGGCAACGGAGTATGCTTTGCTTGATAGCTTAATTTTAATAGTTTTTGAATCTCACTGCTGAGTGTTGCACTGAGCAACAATAGTTCAGTACCTTCTACTTTTAGTTGCTTTAAAATCCGCTGGCTACGATTTTTATCACCGGCTAATAAACTATCGATCCATTGAAAAGTAGAGAAGTGATTATGTGTGGTTATCGATAGCTCTACTTGATGCAGGTGTAATGTTTGTTTTGGATAGAGTAACGCCAGTTTGTCAAATTCTTGTTTAGCCGCTAATAAGTTGCCTTCAAAATGTACACACAAAAAATCAATGACCTCTTTATTTGCTTGTAGATCAAGTGCTTTCAAGCGCTTAAATATCCACTGTGGGAAGTGTTGTGCACTGGGGGCATTGGTTGCTACAAATAATCCTTGTTGTTCTAGATTTTTAAACCAAGCACCGTTTAATTGCTGGTTATTAAGTTTTGGACCTTGTAATAATAATAAAATATCAGCATTTAATAATGGTGCAATTTCACGTAAAAATGCGCTGTTATCTTTATTCGTTTTAGTGAGTGTAAGCGATATTATTTTTTTTTCTGAAAATAAAGACAAGCTTTGTAAATGTACAAATATTGCATCTTTGTCAAAATTACCATCAAGGTTAAAGCTGAATGTTTCCAGATAACCCTGATTTTTTGCAGTCTGTTGGATCAGATCGTGGGCTTCTAAGGTTAATAATGCCTCATCCCCAAAGATAAGAATACAATGAGGCAATTGTTGCTTGATATGTTGTTGCAATTGCTCGGGATAGATTCGCATCTTATTCAGGGCTCTCTTGGTCTATTTTTGCGCTATTTTTATTATCCAAACTGAGCATGGTATTGATGATATGTTCGGCTGCAATAGCACGTAATTCTTTGGTTAATAATTCTGATTCTCGTGACTTTGCGAGTGCTTTTGAAGAACTTTCAACAAAATCTCGATAGAGGTTTACGGAAAAGTTCTGTGCTTCATAACCTGGGATCTGGATAGAATAGGCCAAGTTGTAAGCCAGCTCTGTTTCGGCATTTTGCGCGGTAACATTAAGCGAAATAGTACGTGATGAACGTCGTTCTGCCTCTACTTTTAATATCGCAACATCCGTTGATAGAGTGTCGACTATTTCAATACCTGCACCCCGTAAACGTACTTTAATAAGGCGGGTTAAATCACTATTTGGTGTGCTTTGTAATAATATTTTTGGAAATTTTTCAACTAAACCATCCGTGCTTTTAAGGTGGAAACCGCAAGCGCTTAAAAATATAAGAGGGAAAAGTAACAAACAGTGTTTGAAGGGAGTCGATAAATATTTCATGATAAGAGGTGCCTTTAAAAGAAAGGAAAAAGACTAGTCGCTAGAAGTTTGAAAGACTAGAAACCTTTCAACCTTCTAGCCTTTTTAGGGTCCTAGTTCGCGACGATATTGAGTAGTTTACCTGGTATGTAAATGATTTTACGCACAGTTTTTCCCTCGGTAAATTTAATCACATTTTCATCTGCGAGTCCTAAGGTTTGCACTGTTTCCTGTGTTGCGTCAGCTGCAACAGTTAACTTGCTACGCAATTTACCATTAACTTGTACAATAATCAGTTTCGAATCTTCCACTAATGCACTTTCATCAACACTTGGCCAAGGTGCTGTTAGTAAGTCATCTTGCTCACCTAATGCTTCGTATAACTCAGCACAGATATGCGGTGTGATAGGTGCAAGCAGTTTGACCACCGCGACTAATGCTTCTTGGATAATGGCGCGATCTTGCGCATCTTTACTTGGCGCTTTCGTGACCTTATTCATTAATTCCATTACCGATGCAATGGCGGTATTAAAGGTTTGGCGGCGACCTAAATCATCGGTTACTTTTTTAATGGTTTTATGTAATTCACGGCGTAGTGTTTTTTGTTTATCGTGATGTGATTTAATCTCTAATGCAACAACATCACCCGCAGTAACATGGTCGTTTGCGACTTTCCATAAACGTTTCAAAAAACGTAATGAACCTTCAAGTGCAGAATCTGACCATTCAAGTGTTTGCTCAGCAGGGGCTGCAAACATGATAAACAGACGTACACTATCCGCGCCGTATCGATCAATCATATCCTGTGGATCGATGCCGTTATTTTTTGATTTAGACATTTTACACATGCCATCAAAAACAAGTACTTGGCCATTTTCCATCTTCGCGCTAATTACTTTACCTTTTTCATCGTTTTCAGTAATCGCATCGGTGGGGGAAACCCATATTTTGCCACCTTTTTCATCTTCATAATAATAAGCATCTGCTAATACCATGCCTTGAGTCAGTAGTTTTTTAAAGGGTTCATCACAGTCTACTAATCCAAAGTCTCGTAATAGCTTATGGAAAAAACGTGAGTATAAAAGATGTAAAATAGCGTGCTCGATACCCCCTATGTATTGATCAACAGGTAACCAGTAGTTTGCTTTAGCAGGGTCTAACATCTGCTCGTCACTTTGTGGAGAGCAGTAACGAGCATAATACCAGCTTGATTCCATAAAGGTATCAAAGGTATCTGTTTCGTGCAGTGCCGGTTGACCTTTATAAGTTGTCTTCGCCCACTCTAAATCTGCTTTGATAGGGGACGTGATGCCATTCATTTTGACATCTTCAGGTAATATCACCGGTAATTGATCTTCAGGGACGGGAACAACGCTGCCATCTTCAAGTGTTAATGTTGGGATTGGCGCACCCCAGTAGCGTTGACGAGAAACTCCCCAGTCACGTAAACGGAAATTAACTTGACGTTTACCTTTATTTTCTTGTAACAATTTTGCTTCTACGACATCAAAGGCCGCTGTGAAATCTAATCCCTCGAGTGCGCTAAAATTGCCAGAGTTAAAACAAAGCCCTTTTTCAGTGTAAGCTTCAGTGGAAATATCAACATCAGAATCCGTCGGTTTAATGACGGCTTTAATGCTTAAACCGTATTCTTTAGCGAATTCATAATCACGTTGATCATGTGCTGGCACAGACATTACTGCGCCAGAGCCGTAACTCATCAATACAAAATTAGCGGTCCATACTGGGACTTCTTCACCTGTTAAGGGATGAATCGCTTTAACGCCCGTATCAACGCCTTCTTTGGCCATGGTTGCCAGCTCAGCTTCCACTAATTTTTGATTTTTACATTTATCACAAAAAGCAGCTAATTGAGCGTTATTTTTTGCTGCTTCAAGCGCAATAGGGTGTTGTGCTGCCACTGCAATATAAGTCACACCCATGACGGTGTCAGGGCGTGTGGTGTAAACAGAAATTGTCTCATCACTACCGACCACTTGAAAATCCATCTCAATACCTTCAGAGCGACCAATCCAGTTGCGTTGCATGGTACGTACTTTTTCAGGCCATTCATCCAGTTGATCTAAATCATCTAAAAGCTCTTGTGCATAAGCGGTAATTTTAATAAACCATTGTGGGATTTGTTTCTGTTCAATAATCGCGCCTGAACGCCAACCACGACCATCAATAACCTGTTCGTTTGCAAGTACGGTTTGATCAACTGGATCCCAGTTAACCGTTGCCATTTTTTTGTAAACAAGATCTTTTTCAAGCAACTTAGTAAAGAACCACTGTTCCCAGCGGTAATATTCAGGCTGACAAGTGGCGAGTTCACGACTCCAATCGTAACCAAAACCTAACTGTTTTAGTTGCTTTTTCATGTATTCAATATTTTCGTATGTCCAACCTGCCGGTGCGGTTTTATTTTTAATCGCCGCATTTTCTGCGGGTAGACCGAATGCATCCCAACCCATAGGTTGCATTACATTTTTACCTTGCATACGTTGATAACGTGAAACCACATCACCAATGGTGTAGTTTCGCACGTGACCCATGTGCAATTTACCACTTGGGTAAGGGAACATTGAGAGGCAGTAGTATTTCTCTTTTGAGGGATCTTCAGTTGCTTTGAATGATTGGTTTTCATCCCAGTTTTTTTGGAATTTAGCTTCAATCTCTTTTGGATTATATAACTCTTGCATCTTAGTTCTGCCTAGCAATGATAAATGGGAAAAGTAAAGCGCTAGGATACAGCAGAGAGTGCATAGCAACAATATTTATGAGAGATATGAACTATTTTTTAAGCGTATCATCTGTTTTTTAAAATAATTGCACCATTAAGCATATTTTTTGTTTAATTATTCATTGACTTTACCCCGAATCCCGCCGTGATTTTGCATAAACTGAATTCAGAGCTAAGATCATACATATATGAAGTCCAGTTAGCTTTTTACAAACGAGTGTTGTTGATTTATATGTGTTATGTCAGTCTTGTGTCAGTTTTATGTCACGTAAATAGCAAAGGAATGGGTTAAGCAGTAGATTATTGTTTTATATCAAGTTATTATTTTAACGTGTGATGTAGGAGGCGCTGATGAGCAAAATGAGTAACGTATTTAATATTAATGATGATGAATTTAAGTTTTTATCAGAAATGGTGCAGGATGCCAAAGTAGAGAAAAAAAGTAATAGTATCGAGTTTGATCTTATTGGTGATAATGAACAAACAACATTACTTTCTCAATTAAAATTAGCAGATAATCTGCAAATTACGGCTAATTTTGGGAGACATCGTTTAGTTTTTCCTGTGCAGTTAAAGCAGGGCGATTTTGCTAATTTTAGTATGGTCCTACAATCACCTAAAATATTCGAGCAAGGGGATTGTTTACGCTCATGGCGTTTACTTGCAGATAACGATATCTGTTTAACTGATAAGGGAGGAAAAATATTAAATTATCATGTTAAAGATATTTCCGCTTCTGGGATTTCCCTCTTAATTGATAATGAAGAACATGCTGACTTTCCTGAACATTTAAATAATATCTATTTGCAGTTGCCAAATAATGAGCGCTTAGCTATTTCTGCGACTCAAATTCGTCGTATTGATGATAAAACCGTGGCATATATGTTAAGAAGTTCATTAGATGATACGGTGTTAACGTCGTTGATTAAATATTTGTTTGAATGTCACTCACGGCAATTCCCAGATGTATATAAAAATAAGAAGAATTGGACGATTATTTGAACGTTTTGCCTGATTAATATGCAAACGCTGTTGTTTTGTTATTTTTAACTTTACAAGTTTAATCAGTTATAGGTATTATTCGTCTCGTTCTGCGGAGGGGTGGCAGAGCGGCTGAATGCACTGGTCTTGAAAACCAGCGAGGGTTTATAGCTCTCCGAGAGTTCAAATCTCTCCTCCTCCGCCACATTAAAGAAAAAAGCCCACTGATTTTCAGTGGGCTTTTTTCTT
>JBAHZV010000147.1:0-22596 GCA_037132845.1 Psychromonas sp. | reverse complement strand
ATGTTGGTTAAAGGCATCGAGCATTTTGGCTCGCCACACACTGGCTAGCGCCAGTTCGTTATAGAGGTAAGCCATCTCTCCCTTATGCCACTGATGCCTACTTTTTTGGTAATAACCACAAGGCACAATGATGTGGATATGCGGATGAATGTCGCGCCTGCGATTATGAGTATGTAACACCATGGTATAGCCTATCTCACCTTGATGTTGTCGCTGTGCAAAGCCCTTCATCACTTTTGCTGCCACTTGAAACATTAATTGATAAAGTGCTTTTGGCTGAGACCGCGCAATTATCCTAAACTCAACGGGCAGCGTAAAAGTTACCATGAAATAGTGACTGGGTAATAACTTTAATCGCTGTCTTTTAAGCCACGCCATAGTGGTTTGATGTTGGCATTGTGGGCAATGTCGGTGTCCACAAGAGAGCGGGTGTTGCTCATGATGATGACAATGAGAGCAACACCAGTTCGTTTGCCTGCTAGGCGATGTTTTACAACTTAGCATGGCGTTTATCGCTTGATACTTGTCTTGGTCTAGTTGGCACTCATAGTGTCTTATCAAAGATTGTTTATGTTGACGTAATAATTCAATAAATCGGCTCATAACATGCTCCCATGATTAAATAGGTTATCAGTCAGTTGATTGATTAAGCGTACGGCATCTTGCTGTTTCACCGTGGTGAGTTGTGTATATCGTGCGGTCGTGTTTCAGCGTTTTTTGAACACTGCCTTTATCCATGGGGGTATTGGGTATTTTTCCGTTGCCCGGAAAAAGTAACTGCGGGTGACGATGTGTGAGCCAATAGTGTCGTAGCGCGAAGAGAGTATGATTGGGCAAAGGCAGTAATCGGTGATTAAGATGTTCTTTTCAATCTGAGTTATGTAAAATAGATATAATTTTATAGGGCGGAAGTTGAATGAGTAAAACAGAAAATGTTCCTAAAGCATTGAAGGCTAGATATGAAGAAATAGTATCTATAACCAATGAGTTCTCTCAAAATCACCTTGATGAAGAATACGCTCAAGAAATAAGATTTGCAGTAGCTGCACTTTGTCGTAAACGTCCTTCACCGTTAGAAAAAGGAAAGGCCGCTAGTTGGGCTTGTGGAGTCACTCATGCTGTAGGGTTAGTTAATTTTCTTTTTGATAAAAGTCAATCGCCTCATGTTAGAGCGTCTGTTTTATATAAAGGTTTTGGCATTGCTGAAAGTACCGGCCAAGGAAAGTCTAAGAGTATTCGTGATATATTGAAAATCCGAAAATTTGACCCTAACTGGACTTTACCTAGTAAACTGTCGGGTAACCCAATGCTTTGGATGTTACGTTAATTATTTTGCTTACTTAACGCAGTGAAATTGAAGCATCACCTAACAAGAGATTATGGCGTCAATAGTTAATTTCAAACTTTTGGCGCTTTCTATATTTAACCTATAACCTGAATTTAAGGTAAAAATTATCTTGCTGATGCAGGTTGTTCTTGCCATGTATAAAATGGTTCTTGCTTGTGGTATTTCTCTTTAAATTCTCCGCTATCTTTGTACCGCTCAGTATCTATTTCATTGCAATGCGGTTCGCTAAAACACATCAAATATGTTGCTTATATTTTTGTGTTCGTTGAGGATGCCCCTCAACTTTTCAGGGAATAAACTCTAATATCAATAGGATGGGGGGTAGTAAAGGGTGGCTTGCACAGCGTGTTTAGATCACTTTCTTATTCACACGGGTTTAGAGTAAATAAGTCGTTTTGCTGATTTTGTTTTTTGCAGTATCATGTGACACATTGATTTGTAGAAAATTTTCTCTGTTTTTAGATAGATGGGTAAAAATTATGTATTGTCCTTTTTGTAGTGCGCAAGATACCAAAGTAATTGACTCACGTTTAGTCGCAGATGGTTCACAGGTGCGTAGGCGTCGTACTTGTAATGAATGTAGTGAGCGCTTTACTACCTTTGAAAGCGCCGAATTGGTGATGCCACGTTTAATTAAATCCGACGGACGCCGTGAACCTTTTAATGATGAAAAATTATTAGTGGGTATTAATCGTGCGTTAGAAAAACGTCCGGTCAGTATTGAAGATATTGAAGTGGGTCTGAATAAGCTAAAATCGACGTTACGAGCAACTGGAGAGCGTGAAGTACCTTCAAAAATAGTCGGTGAATTGGTGATGGACTTGCTTAAAAGTCTCGATAAAATTGCGTATATCCGTTTTGCTTCCGTGTATCGCTCCTTTGAAGACGTAAAAGAGTTTGGTGAGGAGATTGCAAAACTTGAAAAATAAAGAGGTATTTCCTTTATCACAGATGATGACATTTAAGGTTTTGAATGGGTACTACTAATTTTACTGAAAAAGATGCTAACTACATGGATTATGCCCTTGAACTGGCAAAAAAAGGACGTTTTACAACGCATCCAAATCCTAATGTAGGCTGTGTTATTGTCGCTAACGATATTATTGTGGGTACAGGTTTCCATTTTAAAGCAGGAGAAGGGCATGCGGAAGTACATGCGCTTGCTATGGCAAAAAATGCAGCCCGTGGCGCAACTTGTTATGTAACGCTTGAGCCTTGCGCGCACGTTGGTCGAACGCCTCCCTGTGCATTGGCATTAATCAAAGCGGGTGTGAAACGGGTGGTGATTGCGATGCGGGATCCTAATCCTAAAGTTGCTGGACGTGGTATTGCTCTTTTAGAGGAAGCGGGTATTTGTGTTGCAGTGGGGTTATTAGCAGAGCAATCCGAAGCACTTAATCGCGGTTTTGTGAAACGTATGAAAACCCATACGGCGCGCATTACCGTGAAAATGGCTGCTAGTTTAGATGGTAAAACCGCCTTGAAAAATGGGCAAAGTCAATGGATAACAGGGCCGAAAGCACGCATTGATGTGCAATATTATCGTGCATTACAAAGTGCTATTTTGACCGGTAGTGGCACGGTACTAGACGATGATCCCAGTTTAAATGTACGCTTTTTAGCCCTTCAACAGGCAACTGATTTTGAAGATGAAATTAATGCTTCACAACTGCGTCAACCGTTACGCATTATTTTAGATTCTAATAATCGCTTAACCTTAAAAGAAAAACTGTTTAGCTTGGCAGGTGGGGTTATGCTTGTTTCGTTAGTTGCACGTCAAGATCTACAGACATTAGATTGTATTGCCGATGTTGAGCAAATTATTGTGCGTGATGATGGCCACGGTCGTATTGATCTTCCTGCACTACTTGAGCAACTAAATGATTATGAAATTAATGATATTTTTGTGGAAGCTGGGGCAATACTGGCTGGTGAATTTTTTAAGCAACAATTAGTTGATCAATTTATATTGTATCAAGCACCAAAATTAATGGGCGATCAGGGCAGAAACTTAGTAAACTTACCCAACTATTCAAAAATGAGTGATGTTGTGCAGTTAATGTTAACCGATGTAAGGTTAATTGGTGATGACATTCGCATAATAAGCGATCGAGATTAATATGTTTACAGGAATTATCGAAGCCGTTGGCTCAATCACATCAATCAAGCATCATGCTCAAGATATGACTATTAGTGTGGACTGTGGTGTGTTGGATTTGAGTGATGTCAAACTCGGTGACAGTATTGCCCATAATGGTGTTTGTTTAACGGTGACGCAACTACATGTGAATGGCTATAATGTTGATATCTCGAATGAGACTATTCAGCGTAGTGGTTTTATGGCGATTAAAACTGGCTTCCCAGTGAACCTTGAAAAAGCGATGCACGTGACCTCTCGTTTTGGCGGTCATATTGTCAGTGGCCACGTTGATGGTGTGGGTGAAATAATCTCTATCTCTCAAGTTGGTAATGCCATTGAATATTGGGTAAAAGCACCCGATGCCTTAGCTAAATATATCGCAGAAAAAGGCTCTATCACCGTTGATGGTATCAGTTTAACCACTAATACCATTGATGGCGCTACTTTTAAGCTCACCATTATAGCGCATACCATTAGCCAAACGATCATGGCCAACTATCAAGTCGGAACGCGTGTTAATTTAGAGGTGGACGTTGTAGCACGCTATTTAGAGCGTTTATTACTCGGTGATAAAGCCGCTGAACGCACACCCAAAAAAGAATCAACCATGGATTTACTCGCCCGTAGCGGGTTTATTGGTTAATCGTTATTTATCAGTAGGGGCTAGCCCTGCTTAGCTTGCAAGGAATCAAAATGAAATTAAATACAACGGCTGAAATAATTGAAGATATCCGTTTAGGTAAAATGGTTATCTTAATGGATGATGAAGATCGCGAAAATGAAGGCGATTTAATTATGGCTGCTGATATGGTGACACCCGAAGCGATCAATTTTATGGCCCAATATGGTCGTGGTTTAATCTGTTTAACATTAACCGAGTCACGTTGTGAACAACTCAAATTACCTTTAATGGTCAGTGATAATACCGTTGCATTTTCAACTAATTTTACGGTCTCTATTGAAGCGGCGGTGGGAGTGACGACAGGCATTTCTGCTACCGATCGTGCTGTCACCGTACAATGCGCTGTCGCGCCTAATGCTAAAGCAACGGATCTTGTTATGCCTGGACATATTTTCCCACTTAAAGCACAAGCGGGTGGGGTGTTAACACGTGCCGGTCATACGGAAGCGGGTTGTGATTTAGCGCGTTTAGCGGGCCGTGAGCCTGCTAGTGTTATTGTTGAAATTTTAAATGAAGATGGGAGCATGGCACGGCGTGCGGATCTAGAAGTTTTTGCGGAAAAACATGGCATAAAATTAGGCACCGTTGCGGATCTCATTGAGTACCGCAATAACAATGAAACTACCATTGAAAAAGTATCAAGTTGTAAATTGCCTACGGAGTTTGGTGAGTTTAATTTAGTCACTTATCAAGATACCATCGATAAACAAGTACATTTTGCCTTGATCAAGGGTGACGTTAAAAAAGATGAAGTGACAAATGTGCGTGTACATTTACAGAATACTTTTTCAGATAACTTCTTTTCAGATAGAGTCGCACCACGCACTTGGCCACTAAAAAATGCCATGCAACGCCTTGCCAAAGATGGCGGTGTTTTAGTTATGCTTGGTCATCAAGAAACAACAGAATCCTTAATTGAGCAGGTCAAAAATATAGCGCGACAAGATGCAGGTGAAGGCATTGCAACTAAAACACCGGTGGTAAGCCGTCGTGTTGGTGTCGGTTCGCAAATCCTACGTGATTTAGGCGTTCAGAAAATGGCACTCTTAAGCTCAGAGAAACGTTATCATGCACTTTCAGGCTTTGGGCTTGAGGTGGTTGATTACATCACTGAATAATGCTGTTAGTAAATAAATAAAATGTGCTAGAATGCACAAAATTTTAAATAAGGGTAGAAAATGAAAATAATCGAAGGTGGCTTAGCCGCGCCAGAGGCGAAAATCGCCATTGTAATCTCTCGTTTTAACAGCTTTATTAATGAGCAGTTATTAGCGGGTGCAATTGATACCCTTAAACGCACTGGCCAAGTACAAGATGATAATATCACTGTTGTACGTATGCCAGGTGCCGTTGAGTTACCTTTGGTGGCTAAACGTGTTGCTGCCTCTAAAAAATATGATGCAATTATTGCATTAGGTACGGTTATTCGTGGCGGTACACCACACTTTGAATTTGTTGCTAATGAGTGTAATAAAGGTTTGGCGCAAGTCTCTTTAGATTACAGTATTCCTGTTGCATTTGGTGTATTAACAACTGATTCAATTGATCAAGCCATTGAACGTGCAGGAACAAAAATGGGTAACAAAGGTAGCGAAGCCGCTTTAAGTGCGTTAGAAATGGTCAATGTAATGGCGGAATTAGCTTAATGAAAATGAAACCAGCTGAACGTCGTCGTGCTCGTCAATTTGCAGTACAAGCTGTTTATCAGTGGCAAATTACAGGTGCTAGTTTTGCACAAATTATTGATCAGTTCTCTGTTGATCAAGATTTATCAAAAACTGATGTGCCTTATTTTAAAGAACTATTGTCCGGTGTGATCAATCGAATTGAAACACTGGATGAAAACTTATCTCCATACCTATCGCGTAAAATTAAAGATGTTGATATGGTTGATATTGCTATTTTACGTATCGCCATGTTTGAACTGAGCTATCGTACGGATGTACCACCAAAAGTTGTACTCAATGAAGCCATTGAATTAGCAAAAGATTTTGCGACGGACGAATCATACAAATTTGTTAATGGGGTATTAGATAAAGCATTACGTAGTCTTAAATTACGCGATGCATAACCTCACTTAATACAACAATAAAATAGTTAGTTTAAAAGTTTAAAAGTTTAAATCCAGTCGCATTTGCCACTGGATTTTTTGTTTGGATATCAATAATAGAGGTAATAATGAATAAGAGTTTAGTCACCAATGTTATATCGGCACTTATTTTAGCCATTGGTCTGCTTTTAAAAGAAAATATGGTCACTATGGTGGGCTTATTTGCACTATCAGGTGCGTTAACTAACTGGTTAGCGGTATTCATGTTGTTTGAAAAGATCCCTTTTTTATATGGCTCTGGTGTGGTGCCCGCGCATTTTGAAGAATTTAAAATAGGTATCCGTAGCTTAATGATGGATCAGTTTTTTACCCTTGAAAATGTAGACCGATTTTTAAGTGCTGGCTCTTTTTCTCCCGCACAGCTGAATTTGGGGGGCGTCATTGAAAAAGTGGATTTTAATCCAACCTATGATGGTTTAATTAAGGTTATTATGGAATCTTCATTTGGTGGTATGTTAGGGATGTTTGGTGGCGAAGAGGCATTAACACCACTACGTGAACCTTTTATTGAACATATGAAAAAATCAATTTCTGAATTAACCCAAGATGAAGCCTTTATTGAGATGTTAAAAGAAGAGATTGAACAACCCGATATGATGCATGATATCTTAGCTAAAATTGAAAAAATTATTGAGCAACGCTTAGATGAATTAACGCCACAATTAGTGAAAGAAATTATTCAAGCGATGATTAAGAAACACTTGGGCTGGTTGGTTGTTTGGGGGGGCGTGTTTGGTGGTTTGATTGGACTTATTGGCGCTTTTATTGTTTAGCTATCAGCATACATCAGTAAGCTGATAACCGTAAGCTAGCTGCTTATATTTAAACTTTTTTCTGTTTTAATTGCTGTTTATACTTTTCTTTAAACTTAGTAAATTTTGGGCTGATAACGACTGCACAGTAACTTTCTTGTGGGTTCTGTCGATAATAACCTTGATGATGATCTTCCGCTGCATAAAAAGTCGACAGTGGCTCAATTTGAGTCACAATAGGGCGATCAAAAATAGCTTGGGTTGCTAACTCACTTACATAGTGCATCGCAAGTTGTTGTTGCAATTCATCATGATAAAAAATGGCAGAGCGGTATTGCGTGCCAATATCATTACCTTGACGATTTAACTGTGTCGCATCATGCAAGGTAAAAAACACCTCGAGCAATGTTTGGTAGCTAATTTTTGTTGCATCAAAACTGACCTGCACAACTTCTGCATGATTCGTTTGACCTGTGCAGATACTGTCATACGTTGGATTTTCCGTTGTTCCACCACTGTATCCAGAGGTTGCTTTTACTACGCCCTCAAGACTACTAAAAGCGGCTTCAATACACCAAAAACAGCCTCCAGCAAATGTTGCGTTTGATAATTTCATTTAATTCCCTGACTTAATTAATGATCGGCGCGGCGTTATCGGTTTGTGGCTCGTTATCTTCACTGCTACTTTCTGTTGCTGCATTAGGTGCATTTTTAGGTTTTTCTATCACCAGTGGATTGACTTCGATTGTTTCTTCATTATTTTCAATCGCGGTAAGTCTCTTGTCACTGAATGTTAAGAGCACTTGTTGCTGTTGTGCTGTTTCACCACCAGGTTTGATATAACGGATATAATACCATTTTGAAGAATCGAATTGGTCAATCAGCATGGGCGAGCCAAGAATAAAGATAACTTGCTCCTGAGTCATGCCCACTTCAAGTTGTGCTAATTTATCATTATCAATATAGTTACCTTGGGTTACATCGATTTGGTAGACGAACGAATCGTAAAGGAATGAGCAACCAGAGAGAGAGAGTGTGACAAAGAGGGCGCTAGCTATATTTTTTATGGGCATGTTTTATCGACGCTTTTTTGTAAAGAGGCTGTAACACATTTTTAAAATGTATTAATAAAGTTGAATAATACCCAAGGTCAGCGCCGTTGTAAAAAGGTAAAGTTGAATAATCGTGGTTTTATGCTGTGTATTTACGCTAAATAACGCTTAACAGCCGTTAAAAACGGCTCTACTCTTCCACTCTGGCGCAAATTTCCGTAGAATTCCTGCTCTGTGCTTTTCATTTTAAACTTGTGTTGTGAATTTATAGAATGTCTCTTTTTGCTTTAGGTATTAACCATCAAACGGCTTCCGTTGCGTTACGTGAACAAGTCGCATTTAACCCTGAATCTTTACTGGTTGCTTATCAACAATTACTCGCACAGCATACCGTTTTAGAAGCGGTAATTGTTTCTACCTGTAATCGTACTGAAATTTATTGTCATGTTGGCGAGTCAAATTGCCAAAAAGTCATTGACTGGCTTGGTGATTTTCATAACATAACACCCACTGCGCTTAGTGACATTCTTTATTGTTATCAAGATGAAGCCGCTATTCAACATCTTTTCCGTGTTGCCTGTGGTTTAGACTCTTTAGTCTTAGGCGAGCCACAAATTCTTGGCCAGATAAAACAAGCCTTTGCCACGGCGGGGCAGGCAAAAAGTGTTAATAAATTACTTAATCGATTGTTTCAGCATGCTTTTACTGTTGCTAAGCGAGTACGTACTGAAACTCAAATTGGTGCAAATGCTATTTCAGTGGCCTTTGCTGCCGTTTGTTTAGCAAAGCAAATATTCAGTGATCTTAGCCAGAGTCGCGTATTATTAATTGGGGCGGGCGAAACCATTGAGTTAGTGGGTAAATATCTTGTTGAGCATGATGTACCGAATATCACCATCGCGAATCGTACTTTGTCACGGGCAATGGAACTGGTCGAGCAGTTTAATGCGCAAGCTATTACCCTTGGTGAAATCCCTAACCATCTCGGTGAGACCGATATAATTATCTCTTCAACGGCAAGTCCATTACCTATTATTGGTAAAGGTATGGTTGAAAGTGCGCTTAAGGCTCGTCGTCATCAACCGATGTTATTTATTGATATTGCGGTGCCCCGTGATATTGAAGCACAGGTCTCTGAGTTACGAGATGCCTACCTTTATACGGTTGATGATCTCCATGGTATTATTGAAGAAAATAAACAAGCACGCCAAGAAGCCGCCATTGAAGCTGAAAAAATAATTGCAGGCTGCATTGTTGATTTTTGCCACTGGTTAGAGTCATTAAAAGCGGTAGAAAGTATCCGTACTTACCGTACTAACAGTGAATTGTTACGTGATGAGTTATTAATGCGTGCGCTCAGTGCGCTAGAAAATGGCGCTGATGCTCAAAAAGTGATGCAAGAATTAGCCTTTAAATTGACCAATAAATTAATTCATCATCCCAGCCAAGCTTTAACACAAGTGAGTCGCTCTGGAGATGATAATGAATTGCAAGTATTACGTTTAGCATTAGGTCTGAACACTGATGAATAAAACCGTAAATAAAATCATAAATAACATAATGAACAAAACGAAGAAGATAAAGAGAAGAATATGAAAGCATCAATTATTGAAAAACTGCAAGGGTTAGTTGAGCGTTATGAAGAGGTTCAAGCAATGCTTGGCGATCCGGAAACGATGAGCGATCAGAATAAATACCGTGAATTAACCAAAGAATACTCTCAACTTGAAGTTGTTGTGCTGAGTTTTCAGTCTTACCAAGCAAGTGTTGAAGATTTAGACGCTGCCAAAATGATGCTTGATGATGATGATCCAGAAATGAAAGAAATGGCCGCTGAAGAGGTCAAAGAAGCAAAAATCAATGTCGCAAAACTCTCCGATGAGTTACAAATTTTACTGCTTCCAAAGGATCCCAATGACGATCGTAACTGTTATATCGAAATTCGCGCGGGTGCGGGGGGGGATGAAGCGGCTATATTTGTGGGTAACTTATTCCGTATGTACAGTAAATATATCGACTCTAAAAAATGGCGTCTTGAAGTCATGAACAGCAATGCCAGTGAGCAAGGTGGTTATAAAGAGGTGATAGCTAAAATAGAGGGTGAAGGGGCTTACGGTATTATGAAATTTGAATCCGGTGGTCATCGTGTGCAACGTGTACCAGAAACGGAGTCGCAAGGACGTATTCATACATCCGCTTGTACTGTGGTGGTGATGCCTGAAGTACCGGAAGCTGAAGCGGTGACGATTAACCCAGCGGATCTTAAAGTTGATACCTTCCGTGCTTCTGGCGCAGGTGGTCAGCACGTTAACAAAACCGATTCTGCCGTACGCCTTACCCATCTGCCAACGGGTACGGTTGTTGAGTGTCAGGATCAGCGTTCACAACATAAAAACCGTGCTCAAGCAATGTCGGTTTTACAAGCGCGTCTGCAACAAGCAGAAGATGAAAAAAATAATAGTGAAGAACAAGCTATTCGTCGTAGTTTAGTGGCAAGTGGCGATCGTAGTGAGCGCATTCGTACTTATAATTATCCTCAAGGGCGGGTAACAGATCACCGTATTAACTTAACCTTGTATCGCTTAAATGAAGTTTTAGAAGGTGAATTAGATGCGTTACTAGATCCTATTTTGATAGAAGATCAAGCTGATAAGTTAGCAGCCCTTGCACAAGGTGATTTTTAATTGCGCATTGATGCTGCATTAATCTGGGCAACGTCTTGGTTAACAAATAGTGATTCAGCGTTACTTGATGCACAGGTTTTACTTGCCCATGTAGTCGAAAAAGAAACGGTTTACCTTATGACGTGGCCTGAGCGTGAACTTAGTCGTACTCAGAAAAATGCCTTTGAAACCTTTATCGAACAACGTAAAATAGGGGTGCCCGTTGCACATTTAACCGGTACTCGTGAATTTTGGTCGTTGCCATTAAAGGTAAACGATAGCACCTTAATTCCTCGACCAGACACGGAAATACTGGTAGAAACGGCGTTGCTTGTTTGTTCGCCTCAAGCAAAAGTTTTAGATTTAGGCACCGGTACAGGCGCGATTATTTTAGCATTGGCGAGTGAATTACCGCTGGCATCTTGTTATGCCATTGATTTTAGTGAGCAGGCGGTGCAACTTGCCCGTGAGAATGCCAAGTTACTTAACCTTAATAATGTCACCATTGCCCAAAGTAATTGGTTTGAAAGTGTGCAAGGTGAGTTTGATGTGATTGTTGCAAATCCGCCTTATATTGATGAAAATGACCTTCACCTTAAACAAGGGGACGTGCGTTTTGAGCCACTTGCAGCGTTAGTAGCATCACAACATGGCCTTGCAGATATTCGCCTTATTATTACACAAGCACGCGATTATTTAAGCACTAATGGCTCTTTGCTAATAGAGCATGGTTTCGAGCAAGGAGAGTCGGTACGTGAAATATTTACGCTATCGGCTTATGACAACATTAAAACAATCAAAGATTATGGTGATAACGATCGTATTACCATTGCAACTTATAAGAGATAAATAATGTACAGTTTTTTGAAACATACCCATTTAACCTTTATTTTAATCGCCGTTATTTTATTTTTGGTCAATTTTTACTGGTTAAAGACGGGTCATGAAAATGCTCAGAAAGTCATTTTTAAAAAAGCATTACTGCATACTCATCTCGCCATTTTATTACTTGGCGCTGCGCTACTGTGGTTGTTACAGCTCAATCCCTTTGCCGAGCATGGCTACTGGGTTTTAGAAAAAATAATTGCCTTTGGTGCTTACATCGCCATGGTAAAAAATGCATTAAATGAAAACAAAAATACTAAAATTCAAATAATTAGTTTTTTAGGTGCATTGGGTTGGTTAGCTTATATTGGTAAGCTTGCTATGACTAAACAAGCCATTTTATTAGTAGGATAAAAAGTGACAGATACTTCTTTAAAAATTGTTCACCGTAAAAAACCTGATCTGATACTGATGAACAATGAATTTAACTTTGAAAATAGTAGCTTACTGCAGGCTGTGTTAACGGTTGAATCTGAAATTAATGGTTTAAACATTCTTGATTTTGAAGATAGCTTACGCCTGCAACAATTAGTGATTAAGTCTAAATTAGCCACATTTGATGAAGCTAATCAAAGTAAACTTATTGCTTTACTTGATATTTTATATCAGCAACAGGGTTATGTAGGTGATTGGAAAGCTTTTTTTAAAGTGAAAAATGCACTTATTTCTCGTGTCTTTGCGCGCCGTAAAGGCATTCCAATTAGTTTGGGTATTTTACTCTTAGACTTCTTACAACTCAGTGGTTTTGATGCGCAAGGGATTTGTTTCCCCAGTGGCTTTGTGATCCGTATTACCTTTGTCAATGAGCTTGTTTATGTCGACCCTTTTGTTGGTGAATTAGTGAGTTGGGAATACTTAGAGCTGAAAGTACGTGGGCAGCTGGGTAATCACGCCAAACTAACCTTAGATATGTTGCAACCCGATAGCCATGAAACCATTGTTAAGCGTTTTATTAATGTATTAAAAGCCGCTTATATTCAAGCAGATAAAATTGAAATAGCGTTGTTATGCAGCGATATTTTATTAAGGCTGGATCCCGATGATGCCTTTGAAGTACGCGATCGTGGCTTTCTGTTTCAGCAATTAGACTGTTTAAGCCTCGCGCGCAATGATTTTGAGTTTTTCATGAAACAACATCCTAAAGATCCCATGGTGAATTTGTTACAGAGACAAATTCAAGAGATGAATTATGATGGTCAGGTTTTGCACTAATTAATGGTCAAGTTTTACATTAACAATATATTAGTTTTAACCTCACTTTGTATGGGGCTTAATAATGATCAAGAGAGTTAAAAAATGAAAGCACAAAAAATAGTAAAAGTAGGCAATATCGATGTTGCAAATAATCTGCCCTTTGTTCTTTTTGGGGGCATGAATGTATTAGAGTCGCGTGATTTAGCCATGCAGATGGTTGAATATTACGTTAACGTCACTTCTGCACTGAATATTCCTTTTGTATTCAAAGCCTCATTTGATAAAGCCAATCGCTCATCAATTAACAGCTACCGTGGTCCTGGACTTGAAGAAGGGCTGCGTATTTTTGAAGAGATAAAAAATACTTTTAATGTGCCGATTATTACCGATGTACATGAACCTTACCAAGCAAAGGCTGTTGCTGAAGTGGTCGATGTTATTCAGCTACCTGCATTTTTAAGCCGTCAGACGGATCTTGTGAAAGCGATGGCTGAAACTAATGCGGTTATCAATGTCAAAAAAGCACAGTTTTTAGCTCCTCACGAAATGGCGCACATCATTACTAAATTTAATGAAGCGGGTAACGATAAAATTATTTTATGTGAGCGTGGCAGTTGTTTTGGTTACAATAATTTAGTGGTTGATATGCTGGCTTTTAGCACCATGAAAGAAACCGGTTATCCAGTGATTTTTGATGTGACCCATTCATTGCAAAAACCTGGTGCGCGCAGTGATAGCGCAGATGGTCGTCGTAGCCAAGTGGTCCAATTAGGCCTTGCCGGTATGTCGCAAAGCATTGCGGGGTTATTTTTAGAGTCTCACCCGGATCCAACAAATGCAAAATGCGATGGTCCTTGTGCATTGCCATTAGACAAATTAAAACCGTTTTTAACGCAGATGAAACAGATGGATGAACTGGCGAAGAGCTTAGCAGTCATTGAAACAGAATAACCTAATGCTTGCCCCTGTTAATCGCCTCTTTATGGTGATTGCTGCTCTATTTGGTGCAACAGGTGTGGCACTGGGGGCTTATGCAAGTCATGGCCTAACTCAGTGGGCGACAACACAGCAAGTTGAGTATTTTCAACTTGCTGTTCACTATCAATTATTACATGCCATTACCCTGCTTATGGTGTCTGTATGTGGTTTATTTATTTATAATCGGTTTTTTCTTATCAGTCAGATAAGTTTTATTTTAGGTATTAGCTTTTTTAGCGGTAGCTTGTATCTTTATGTTTTTACAGGCACTAAGTTGCTTGGTATGATCACGCCCATGGGTGGATTATTATTAATTTTTGCATGGTTAATGTTCGCCGTCTCAGTTATCAGGAATTGTTCTAAATGTTAGGTATTTTATTATATTGTCGTCCCGGTTTTGAGAACGATTGCGCAAACGAAATTCAAGACAAGGCGTCAGAATTAGAAATATTTGGGTTTATCAAAACCGTGCGTCATAGCGGTTATGTTTTTTATCAGTGTTATAACCCAGAAGAAGTGGAGACATTAGGGCAATCAATTAACTATGCTCAGCTTATTTTTGCACGGCAAATGATTGTAGTGAAAGCTTTTGTTGATGAATTGCCATTAGATGATCGTATCAGCCCTATTTTAGCCGTGACCCGTGATTTACCAATGGGAGGGGATATATATGTTGAAACACCAGAAGGTGATGAGACTAAACCGCTATTGACCTTTTGTCGAAAATTCACCGTGCCACTGCGTCAAGCGTTGAAAAAACAAAACAGTATTACTGCCAAAGATAACCGTAAAAAAATCTGTTATCACTTGTGTTTTTTAGATAACCAATCCGCTTATATTGGTTATTCAATCGTTAATAATCGCAGTGAATTGTATATGGGCATTACCCGTTTACGTTTTCCAAGTGAAGCACCAAGTCGCTCAACTTTAAAACTTGATGAAGCTTTTCAAATATTTTTAACACCTGAAGAGCAAGAAACACGACTGCATTCAGGTATGCGCGCCGTTGATTTAGGAGCATGCCCGGGAGGTTGGACGTACCAACTGGTGCGTCGTGGCATGTTTGTTAGCTGTGTTGATAACGGTGCGATGGCGGAAAGTTTAATGCAAACGGGGCAAGTCACTCACTTTATGGAAGATGGTTTTAAATTTGAACCTGAGCGTAAAAATATCGATTGGTTAGTTTGCGATATGATTGAAAAACCCAAACGTGTTGCTAAATTGATGGCAAAATGGTTGATTGAAGGCTGGTGTAAAGAGACTATTTTTAATCTAAAATTGCCGATGAAAAAACGTTATCAAGAGGCTTCTCAAGATCTTAAACTTATTACTGACATGTTAGAAGAGGCGGGGCTCACTTATCAACTTCAAGCCAAACATTTATACCATGACAGAGAAGAAATAACCGTACATATTAGCCTACAGGGCAATGTATGGGGTAATGCACCTCACGCTAAAAATTGATCTGTTAAGGTTTTTATGAAAATTGATTTAACGAAATTGGTGACCGAGAGTCGTAATAGTGCTTCTCAAGAGATAGATACATTATCGACCCTTGATATGTTAAAAGTGATCAACAATGAAGATCAAAAAGTCGCTTCTGCTGTTGCCCACACATTACCTGAAATCGTTAAACTTGTTGATGCTGTGGCACACGCTTTCACGCAAGGAGGGCGATTAATTTATAGTGGTGCAGGTACTTCTGGGCGTCTGGGGATTTTAGATGCCAGTGAATGTCCTCCCACTTTTGGTTCCGATCCTTGTCAAGTTGTAGGCCTGATAGCAGGTGGTAAAACCGCGATTTTAAAAGCCGTTGAAAATGCGGAAGATAATGCCACGCTAGGCGCCAGTGATTTACAACAACTGGATTTTAATCAATATGATATTTTAGTTGGCATTGCTGCCAGTGGTCGTACTCCCTATGTGATTGGGGCGATGCAGTATGCCTTACAACAAGGTGCAACGGTGGCCTGCATCAGTTGTAATCCAGACAACCCAATGATCGATATTGCAGAAATCGCCATTACCCCAATTGTTGGTCCTGAAATTATTACCGGCTCATCACGATTGAAGGCCGGCACGGCTCAAAAACTCGTTCTCAATATGATAACCACCGGCGCAATGATAAAAGCGGGTAAAGTATTTGGAAATTTGATGGTTGACGTTGAAGCGACCAATGCCAAATTAGTGCAACGGCAAAAGAATATCGTGATGCAAGCGACGGAGTGTTCACTGGAAGTGGCAGAAGCCGCATTAACTGACTGTGATTTTCATTGTAAAACGGCGATTGTGATGGTTTTACTTAATATTGATGCTACTACTGCACAGCAAAAATTATCAATAACGGGTGGGTTTATTCGCTCTGCATTAAGTCATTAAAAGGAATTAAAAGGAATTAAAATGTCGAATCCATTAATGCATATTTTTATTTTTATCAGGGGGTTTTTAATTATATTGCTGTTTCTGGCACTTGGAAAAGTGATCAGCGCACAACTTCCTATCATGCTACCGGCGAGTATTATTGGTTTAATCCTTCTTTTTTTAGGGCTCAATACACGACTAATAAAGATCGAGTGGGTACTTTTGTCGGCTAACTTCTTTCTCAAATATATGGTCATTCTATTTATCCCGATCTCGGTTGCTTTAATCAACTACTTTGATCTGTTATTGGATAATTGGATAGTGATCTTGTTTTCGGTGTTCTTTACTTCCTTTTTAATCCTGTTCAGTGTCGGCCATCTTTTTCAGTTTTTAAATAAACGTTATAGGAATTAATATGCTTTTTTATCTTGCGCTTCCATTAACCTTGATCATATTTTTCCTGAGTAAGCGTTTATATGCGTTTAAACCTTGGCCTATTCTGCAACCGTTTCTTGTTTCAGTGAGCATTATCATCATTTTACATTTGCTACTGGGACTTGATTACGAACAATATGAGTCAGGTACGATGGTATTAACTGAATTGTTAGAGCCGGCAGTTGTCGCCCTTGCTATCCCTCTTTTTTTACAGTTGCATTTAATCAAACGAAAATTATTTATTATTTTAGTGAGTTGCTTACTTTCCGTGTGTATCACGTTTTCAGTCGCTTTTTTCATTTTGCCACTATTAGGTGCGGATATGATCACCTCCGTTTCTCTGTCAGCGCAATCAATTACTACTGCTATCGCGATTGAAGTAAGTAAAAGTTTAGGCGGTATTGTGTCGCTGACTGCCGCCATGGTGTTATTTGTGGGCTTATTAGGGGCAACCGTTGGGCGAACATTCCTGCATCGTGTTGGTGTTAATGATAAGCATGCTGTTGGCATTGCCGTGGGCTGCACATCTCATGCATTGGGCACCGCTAAATTGATGGAAAATAGCCAAGAAGAAGGGGCCTTTTCATCACTCGCCTTGATTCTCTGTGCTATTTTTTCTGCGATACTGATCCCTATTTTTTATACTTTGTTCTTTTAATTACTTATCATCCGAATTCAGTCGCAAAATAATTGAAATAAAACAAAAAAACCGACCTAGGTCGGTTTTTTGATTATCACGGCTGGGTTTGCTTAATCCGCAGCATAACCCTGTTCGGGTAACAGAGTTCCATCTAAAATAGCGTTATTATCTTGCATGGTTAAGCGTCCAGATAAAAACCACTGTGCAACGAGTGGGTAGATCAAGTGCTCTTGTGTTAATACTCGTTCACTTAGATCCTCTGCCGTATCTTCACTAAAAAGCGGCACTTTTGCCTGTAAGACATTAGGGCCACTATCAATTTCTGGTGTGACAAAATGCACCGAAGCACCATGGACATCATCGCCCGCATCAATCGCACGCTGATGGGTATTGATGCCTGAGTATTTTGGCAACAAAGAGGGATGTATATTGATCATTCTGCCAAGATATTTGTTAACAAATTGAGCACTTAAAATACGCATAAAACCCGCCAGAATAATTAAATCTGGTTGCTGTTTATCGATTTGAGCACTCAATAAAGCATCGTACTCTTCACGAGAATTAGCCCCTTTACTGGCAACAACAATATGCGTAATGCCTGCATCACTTGCACGTTGCAAACCATAGGCTTCAGGTTTGTTACTAATAACGGCAACAATTTCAGTTTGTGAATTATCAAGAGGCTTTTTATGGAGCTTCTCAATGAGTGCTTGCAGGTTAGTTCCGTCACCAGAGATAAGTACCACAATTTTTTTAGTTGCCATTAGATTAGTTAATCTCTACTTGTGATTCACCTTCCGCTGCATCTGCAATGTGACCTAATACCCAAGCATTTTCACCCTGTGCATTTAATATCTCAACGGCTTTGTCTTTTTCAGCAGCAGGTACAACAATCATCAGACCAACACCACAGTTAAAGGTGCGGTACATCTCTTCTGTTTTTACATTACCATTTTCTTGTAACCAGTTAAAAATTGCAGGCCATTGCCAGCTCTTGCCATCTACAACGGCTTTGCTACCAGCGGGTAGTACCCGTGGAATATTTTCCCAGAAACCACCACCAGTGATATGAGAGATAGCATGTACTGGGCATTTTTTAATTAATTCTAATGTAGATTTCACATAAATTTTAGTTGGTGTTAACAGCGTATCACCCAGTGTCGAGTCACCAAAGGGTGCACTAGTATCTGCGTTTGATACTTCTAAAATTTTACGAATTAATGAATAACCATTTGAATGTGGGCCACTAGAGCCTACCGCGATTAATGCATCACCAGCGGCAACTTTCGTGCCATCGATGACGTCAGCTTTTTCAACAACACCAACACAGAAACCAGCAATATCGTAATCATCACCTTCGTACATGCCTGGCATTTCAGCTGTTTCACCGCCGATTAATGAACAGTTTGATTGCAAACAACCTTCACCGATGCCCGTGACTACGGCTGCAGCCACATCAACATCTAATTTACCCGTTGCGTAGTAGTCGAGAAAAAATAGTGGTTCAGCACCTTGAACAATAAGATCATTGACACACATAGCAACTAAATCGATACCAACTGTATCGTGTTTTTTAAGGTCAATCGCTAAACGTAGCTTAGTACCAACGCCGTCCGTTCCGGCAACTAATAAAGGCTCTTTATAGCCAGTTGGTAGTTGACATAATGCGCCAAAACCACCTAAACCACCCATTACTTCTGGGCGTTTAGTGCGTTTTGCTACACTTTTAATTCGTTCAACTAATGCTGTTCCTGCGTCAATATCTACGCCAGCGTCTTTATAGCTTAAAGAGGTTTTTTCGTTGCTCACTTGCAATCCTCGCAAAATTAAGTGTAAAAGTGTTTATCACTCTTACATTAGAGATGAAAAATAAGGGCTAAATTTCTGCGCGCATTTTACATTCATCACGGTTATCAATCAAGAAGCTTTATTCATATGTGCGCTCAGATATCAAATCAAAAGCCATCTGATTTGATGTTTTAAAATATTTCTTGGCTTCAATTTTTTTGCTTAAGAATATATTCAGTTCGCGTGTATTTGTTTGTGATATTTACTGTATTATTAAAATATTTTATAAATATCCAATAAAAATGTTAAAAATAAAGCAAAATTACTCTTTTAATTAACATTTCAGTGTTTAATTTTGTTTATCATCTTGCATTCATCAATGATCTGCTTATGATCTACTTAATATTTATTCTTAGTGATGGTAGCGAATGATTTTTACATCTATTAAACGTATTTTACTGATAGCATTTATCTGTTTCTCCGCACTTGTGCATGCTCAGCAAGTTGATAATCCCTATCAGGGCAATGTGATGGTGGGCTCTTTTGACGAAGCACAATTAAAACAGCAAGCGCTGCAGCAAGTTCTGGTCAAAGTTTCGGGTAATACAGACATTGTAAATCTTGCTGATAGCAAGCTATTAGTGAAAAAAACACAGGCGTTAATATTACAATATGGCTACCGTAACATTGCTCAGAATAAATACTTTTTTGCTGTTTTTGATAAAAATAAAATCAACCACGCACTAAAAGAAATGCAACAACCCATTTGGGGAGGAACTCGTCCAATAACCTTAATATGGTTAATACACAATAATAAAATCGTTTCAGATAATCTTATCAAAGAACAAATGGATCCCTCTATTCGCGATGCAATCCAAAAAGCGGAGCTACAGCGTGGTATTCGTATGCAATTTCCGTTGATGGATCTTGATGATAGTCTTGCCATTTCTATTTCAGATATTAAAGGTAATTTTTATGGGCCGGTTGGGACGGTTTCAGCGCGTTACCAGCGTGCCCATTTTGTCTTAGCAGAATTACAATCAATGGGTGGCGAACAATGGAAATTATCTTGGCAATTAATAAAACGTAGCGCTACCTCTAGGCAAACACATGTATTATTAAGTGAACAGTTTTTAGGCGATCAATCATCCGTGAGCACAAAAATGATCAATGCATTAGCTGATTATTATGCCAGTCAATATGCCATTCTTGATAATCAAGGTCAGAAATTTAGTCAAGTAGTACATATCAATGGTATTGATTCACTTGCTGAACTGGTAAAATTACACGCTATGTTTAACAGCCTATTGGCCGTTTCTTCCTATCACATTAGCGCGGTACAGGGCGCACAAATGACTATCGAAGTAAAATTAAATGGTAGCTTAACGAGTTTTAAAAATACTTTAATTGCTCAACCTGATTTACAACTTGATACACGTCAGCCTCCTGTTGTTGAGAAGAGTGCGCTGTCTGACTCCTCTTTAACAGCAGATGCTCTGTCCGACACTGCTCTTTACTTTATTTGGCGCTAAGACAAATATGGCACAGGATGAATTACGTTTTCAATACCCGCTACTTGCGCTTAAATTTCCAGATGATGAAACCTTTGCTAGCTTTTATCCTGGTCAAAATGTAGCACTCTTAACACAGCTTAAAAATAGTGTTGTTGGCAGTGGTGAGCCTATTTTGTATATGTGGGGCGAGTCAGGCAGTGGTCGTTCGCACTTACTGCATGCATTGTGCTCAGAAGTGGATGAGCAGGGTAACAGCGTGGCTTATATTCCATTGCATCATCATCAGGGCATGAGCCTTGATATTTTTGAAAATATGGAAAATATGACCTTGCTTTGCATTGATAATATTGATGCGATTGCCGGTAATAAAAAATGGGAAAAAGCACTGTTTGATTTTTATAATCGTTGGCAAGATAACAAAGATAATCGTGCTAAAGGTGCAAGTTTGATACTTTGTGCAAATAATTTGCCCAAAAAATTAGGCATTCAATTAAAAGATTTGGTTTCGCGCTTAGAGTGGGGGGCTTGCTACCATTTAGCGCCATTAAACGATGAAGAAAAATTAGGGGCATTGCAATTGCGCGCCGAGCTTAAAGGCATGAAACTACCCGTTGATGTTGGCCGTTTCTTATTAAATCGCCTGTCTCGAGAGATGGACTTATTACTGAACACATTGGATCGTTTAGACAATGCATCACTCGAAGCGCAGCGCAAATTAACCATACCTTTTGTGAAAGAGGTGTTAGGACTGTAAGCTTTTCCTGAATAAGGCACTTCCTTATTTTAGAGTGGAATAGTCTTTGTCAAATTTGGTGTGTGAATAAAACGGTCAAATTCCTCGGCTAATTCATCTGTTCGTAACAAAACCTCCTTCCAATACTTTATACGTACTGTATCGGTCATGGTTGCATAGTCTGTTCGATCAGGTATTTTCTGATAGGGCAGTGATTTAATGAATTTCTCAGAAGGCACTAACATTAAGGTATTGTTATAGTTTTTATAATCAACTGATCTTGTTAAGTTTTTATCAAACCAACCAGGCTTTGGGTGCTTATTAAAATGTGGGTAAAGTGTTAAACCATCGCAAGGCGCGATGTTTATATCAAAATGGTAATCGATGATACCACCGTCACGGTATGTACCTTTTGGTGCATCTACAATGTTCTTTATACCTTCCATCACCAAAGGAATTGCACCCGATGCGGATAATACGGCACTTAAATTATGTTTATTTAAGGTAATGTATTGGGTATTAAAATTGTAATTATCACTAATAGTAAGATTAGAATAAGGCGAGTGAAAGACAAAACGCTGATATTGTTTACTTAATAATCCTCTGTTAATACGGTTTAAAGCCAAACTGGTGACTAATCCTAAACCTTGTAATAGTTTATTTTCGAATGAGGTTAAACCTTTACAACCCGATACGATAAAGTGTGTCCGGTAAATTTTATTGTCAATGATCTCCGAAATGCCATTTTTTTCAAGTAACGTGGCTAATAATGCATCAACAGAGCGGGAGATTTCTTCTCTTGTGGGTTTACTTGAGTATCTTGTTTGCGCATAAATATTGGCAAATTTGGAGATGCTTTTAATGGGATCTTGTTGGCTTAAAGCGGCAAACCGAAAAGCGCCAGCCGATGATCCAATTAAATTGATAGGGGTTGTTCTACCCTTAAAAAACTCGCCAAAAATATATTTATCTAAGCCAAACAGCGTAAACCATTTAGGACCACCACTTGCCCCTAACATATTGGTGAATAATTCTGGTTTCATACCTTGTTCTTGAATCGTTTTTAATGCATTCGCACCTAAATATATATCGAGCATAAATTATTTCATTTTATGGTTGAGGTTAAATTCAGAGAGACAAAGTGTATCATTGACACAAATATTTTTGCAGCGAAGTTTTTGATCTTTATCAATGATAGCGACGGAATTAATTGATTATTCACTGCTGCTAGAAGATCTAACGGTTATCATCTTGATGGTTTTGTATCCTGCCTGTTGATCTCAATTGATTCAAATCAACAATGCGTTGTTAGCGTGGTGTT
>JBAHZV010000141.1:0-12786 GCA_037132845.1 Psychromonas sp. | reverse complement strand
ATACCAAAGGAACTAAAAAGGTGATCACCCTCGCTCGTTTAAATCAACCTTAACTGCGTTGTGAGTTTTGAAGTGAGAATAACTATCTCCTGCAACTCACGCCTTGTTACCGTTAATTTATCCTTCGCAATCATTGATCACTTAATTAATTCCTTTGGTATTACCTGTTTAAGCGACCCGGTAACTGAGCATTTCAACTGCTATCATTTGCTCAATATCGGCAACACAACTCCCACAACCTGTCCCTGCTTGTGTGCATTCTCCGATTTTTTCAGTGGTCGGGGAGGGGGTTGCGCGTATGGCGTCTTTAAGGGTATTTTCTCCAACCTGTTTACAGGCACAAATTATTTTACCCTCGGCTAATTTACCTTCAATCACACCTGAAATAATGGCACGTTCAATGTTGCCATCAAGTGCGCTCGCGAACAAATGTTCCATCCAATCAAGTGACTGTTGTTGGAGGTTATGTGCAACAATATAAGCACAGGTGATCTGTTGGTTTTGCACATTTGCATAGCGATAAAGGGGGGTATGCTGCTCATCACTGTGACTGTAATTTAAGTTCTTACCTTTTGTGTCTGTAATAAAGGTGACTAATTTATCTTTTAATTGTGGTGCGAGCATTTTATCTGCAATACGATATAAATAACCCTTGCTTACCTTTTGCTGTACCCAATAATCAAATTCTGTAAGCTCAAGTGGCACACGACTTAAAAATAATGCTTCACTGTTGTAGGCCCATTTCTCTATTTTAATGGGGGTCGCTTTAAATTCTGGTTGCCCAGAATGTTGATCCGTATAAGCGGGGATCAAAGTACAGATATTGGCTTTTTTAGCGTTGGTTTCATTCCAATGGATAGGCATAAATGCTTGTTGATTGCCCATTGAACTGGCGATGGAGGCCCTCACTAATGCCTCGCCACTGGCGCTTTTTACTTGCACTAAATCACCGCTTTGTAAGTGATGGTTTTGTGCTTCTTGGGCATTAATGGTGATAAAAGGCTCAGAGATATGTGCGCTCAGTCGGCTAGAAAGGCCGGTGCGTGTCATGCTATGCCAATGATCGCGAATTCGCCCGCTATTAAGTAATAACGGATACTCTGCGCTGCAAACACCCTGAGGCAGTTGATGTGTTACGGCGATAAACTGCGCTTTTTTAGACTCAGTGAAAAATAGATTATCAGTGAACATGCGCCGATGAACAACGCTTTCTTGTAGGGTTTCAACTGGCCATTGTTGTGGTTTTAATTCGCTGTAACCTTGGCTATCAAGTTTTGTTAATCCAATTAAATTAAGATCACGTGTTTTACCATCTTGATTTCCAAGGGTGGTCATGTGTGCATATTCGCCAAAGACTTCGCCTTCATGACGATAATTAAAAGCGTCACTAAAACCCATGCGTTTAGCCACTTCGCTAATAATCCACCAATCGGCTTTACCTTCACCGGGTGTGGGTAAAAGACGACGTTGCCTTGAGATACGGCGCTCTGAATTGGTTACCGTACCGGATTTTTCACTCCAACCCTGTGCCGGTAATAAAACATTTGCAAGACGTGTTGTTGCGGTATCTTTCATGCAGTCAGAAACAACAACGAGCGGGCATTTTTCGAGGGCTGCAATGATTTTATTGCTGTTGGGTAAGCTCACCACGGGATTAGTGGCCATTATCCAGACCGCTTTCACTTTACCTTCTGCGATGGCATCAAAGAGTTCAATCGCTTTTAAGCCTGGGTTTGTTGCTAAATTGTTCGTTTCCCAAAAATCACTGATGAGACGATGATCCTGCGCATTACCAAACTCCATATGTGCGCCCAGTGTATTCGCAAGCCCGCCAACCTCTCGCCCCCCCATGGCATTTGGTTGCCCGGTCACAGAAAAGGGTCCCATGCCTGCTTTACCAATGCGCCCTGTGGCTAAATGGCAATTTAAGATGCTGTTGACTTTGTCACTGCCCTGTGACGATTGATTTATTCCTTGCGAGTAGATGGTGACGACTTTTTCTGTGTGAGCGAACTGCTTATAAAAAAGTGTCAGTTGCGCTTCACAAAGATCTAATTTTTCAAGGAGCTGTTCAATATTATCGGTGTCTTGTTGTGCGTCACCCAAGGCTTTTTCAAAGCCTTGGGTATAATTTTTAATGTAGTTTTTATTGATTTTATTATGGGTCGCTAAATAGGCTAACAAACCATTAAAGAGGGCAACATCAGCGCCGGGTTTTATTGCTAAATGCAGGTCAGCAATGGCGCAACAATCGGTTTCGCGCGGGTCAATGACCACAATAAAGAGTTCTGGACGTTGCTGTTTTGCAACTTTTAAGCGTTGAAATAAAACCGGGTGACACCATGCGAGATTAGAGCCGGCGATCACCACCATTTCTGCTGTGTCTAAGTCTTGGTAACAAACAGGTACGGTATCGGATCCAAAAGCACGTTTGTGACCGACTACCGAGGAAGACATACACAGACGAGAATTGGTATCGATATTGCCACTACCAATAAAACCTTTCATGAGTTTATTGGCAACATAATAATCTTCGGTTAATAGCTGCCCCGATACGTAAAAAGCCACGGCGTCAGGGCCATGTTTTTTGATGGTCTCTGAAAATTGTGTCGCAACGTGATCCAGTGCCTTTGACCAATCTGTATCAACACCATCAATACGTGGAAGCAATAACCGACCTTGGTGACTGACGGTTTCTCCGAGGGCTCGCCCCTTCGAACAGAGTTGCCCATAATTTGAAGGGTGATCTTTATCCCCACGAATATCAAGTAACCCTTGTGCATTGACTTTCGCTTCGACACCACATCCTACGCCACAATAGGCACAAGTTGTTTTAGTCCAGCTACTTTTTTTGACCATCATCTGCTCCCTTTTTGTGCGACTCAATATTATTCGTTATGGCTGATCTTCGCTGATCTTCATTGCTTAATTCTCGATATATAACAAAGAAGAGCAAAGACCACACCAACTTGTTTGCATTTTGTCACTTAATCATAACATTTTAATTTTATTGATGATTATCAATGGGTAATAGGTTGTTTCTTTACAAGTGTTGAAATTAAGTTACGTCTTTGTAAGTACGTTTTTGCTATTTATGTGTCTTTATGCACATTACTGGTGCGCAGATGCACTGTGATTTAACATTCATATAACAATGTAGCGTTTTAAAAAGTAAAAAAAATACCGTTAATTACCACTATTTAATCGTAACTAGTTGATTAAGATGTATTTGTGTATTTACTTTTAAATGATTTTTGATGTTGGCATTGTCTTTGCTCTAATTTATCAAAGGCTATTAACAATTTACTGTCAATGTATTAACAATCATCAAGCTGTTTAGCAATGATGTCAGTACAAAATAAGGATTCTCTATGTTGTTAGTTGATAAAAATAAAAGTGATGTTGTGCGACTCCCGTCAAGTGCACTTCATCGTTATAAAAAGAACCATATAAAGGGTCACGTTGGCATCGTGTCATTAGTTGGTGCAGGCCCGGGGTCTCCTGATCTGCTGACCATTAAAGCGCTCAGAATAATAGAGCAAGCTGATGTCATTGTTTATGACAATTTAGTTAGTCAGGAAATACGTGCTCTTTTTCCCACGCAAACAGAAAAGTTATATGCGGGAAAAATGAAAGGTTTGCATACCTTAACGCAACCAGAAATTAATCAATTATTAATAGAGAAAGCGATGCAAGGGCTTAATGTCTGTCGCCTAAAAGGAGGCGATGCGTTTATCTTTGGTCGTGGCAGCGAAGAGATGCTCGCACTGAAAGCGCAAGGTATAGCGGTAGAGGTGGTACCCGGCATAACCGCTGCATCAGGTTGCAGTAGTTATGCAGGCATTCCATTAACCCATCGCGGTTTATCACAGGGTTGTACCTTTGTAACGGGGCACGCTGAAAAAGCACTCTCAGTAAAATGGCAAGCGTTAGCGATGCTTGATCATACGCTGGTTTTTTATATGGGTTTAAGCACCGCACAACTTATTGAAACAAAATTGATAGAAGCAGGTTTGGCAAAAAATACCGCGGTCGCTTTTATTGAAAATGGCTGTTGCCCTGAACAACGTGTTATCACGGGCACCCTGCAGCAGCTCGCTTCTCTTGTTACTGAACATCACATTACATCACCTTCCTTAATTATGGTGGGTAAAGTTGTTGCCCTTGCGGAGCAGTTACAGTGGATAAATAACCAAAGCAGTCTGGACAGTGCAATCAAGCAATTATCAGCTTAAAACAGCAAGAATTTTACAAAAGGATAGGATCATGAGTAAACAAAGAATTATTGTAGTAGGGAATGGCATGGTAGGGCATAAGTTTATTGACTCGATCATTACCGATGAGAGCGTTGATTACGAAGTGATCACCTTTTCGGAAGAGTCTCGCCTTGCTTATGATCGTGTGCAGCTGAGCTATTTCTTTTCAGGTAAAACGGCTGCCGATTTGGCCCTTACCGATGAAGCTTATTACCAAGAAAACGGCATTAACTTTGTGCTTAATGAGAAAGTGGTTGAATTAGATTTTGATCATAAGCAAGTGATCACGGCAAGTGGTCGTATCGAAGCTTATGACAAGTTAGTGTTAGCAACGGGCTCCTATCCTTTTGTGCCACCGATTCCCGGTAACGATCAACAACATTGTCATGTTTACCGCACTATTGATGATCTTGAAGCTATCACTGAATCTGGAAAAGTAAGCAAAGTCGGGGTTGTTATCGGTGGCGGTCTTTTGGGTCTTGAAGCGGGTAATGCATTAGTTAATTTAGGGCTAGAAACACATATTGTTGAATTTGCGCCACGTCTGATGGCGGTACAACTTGATGAAGGCGGAGGTCATTTATTACGCCGTAAAATTGAAGATTTAGGGGTGCAGGTACACACAGGTAAAGCAACCACCGAAATCATTGCTGGTGAAACATGTCGTTATCGTATGAATTTTGCCGATGGCTCTTTTTTAGAAACCGATACGATCATCTTTTCTGCGGGTATTCGTCCACAGGATGAGCTTGCGCGTTCATCGGGTCTGGCGATTGGTGAGCGTGGTGGCATCGTTATTGATAATCAATGTTTGACCAGTGTTGACGATGTTTATGCCATTGGTGAATGTGCATTATGGGATAACTTTATTTTTGGTTTAGTGGCACCTGGTTATCAAATGGCTAAAGTAGTGGCTGCTCATCTGAAAGGCGATAAAGAAGCGGCCTTTACCGGTGCTGATATGAGTACCAAGCTGAAATTACTGGGCATTGATGTGGCCAGTATTGGTGATGTGCACGGTAAAACACCGGGCGCACAATCTTATACTTACCATGATGAAATTGAACAGGTTTATAAACGTCTAACGGTTTCTGCTGATGGCAAAAAAGTAATTGGCGCGGTGCTGGTGGGGGATGTTGAAGCTTATGGTTCAATACTGCAATTAAAACTCAATGACATGGATCTTCCTGAAAATCCTGCACTGCTTATTTTACCGAACGTGGGCGATGAGCAAGCAACGGGTTTAGGTGTGGATGCCTTGCCTGATAGTGCTTCTATCTGCTCCTGTTTTGATGTCAGTAAAGGCCATATTAAAGAAGCGGTGGCCGCTGGTTGTACATCGATGGCAGAACTTAAAACCTCAACGAAAGCATCAACGGGCTGTGGGGGATGTACTGCACTTGCTAAACAAGTACTGGATAATGAACTCGCCAATTTAGGTTTTGAAGTTAAAAATGACATGTGTGAACATTTCGCTTATGCCCGTCATGAGCTGGTTGATATTATTCGTGTTAAAAAAATTAAAACCTTTGATGCCATGTTAGAGGACTGTGGTAGTGGCCTTGGTTGTGAAATCTGTAAACCTGCGATTGGTTCTATTTTAGCTTCTTACTGGAACGATTATGTACTGCAAGACGAGCATATAGAGTTACAAGATACCAATGATATTTATTTGGGTAATATGCAAAAAGACGGGACTTATTCTGTTGTGCCCCGTATTGCAGGGGGTGAAATCACTCCAGATAAATTGATTGTTTTAGGTGAAGTGGCGAAAGAGTTTGATTTATATACAAAAATAACAGGTGGGCAACGAGTGGATCTGTTTGGTGCACAGCTCCATGAATTACCACTTATTTGGGAGAAATTGATTGATGCAGGCTTTGAAACTGGCCATGCCTACGGTAAATCTTTACGCACGGTTAAATCTTGTGTGGGCAGTACGTGGTGTCGTTACGGCGTGAAAGACAGTGTTGGTTTTGCCATTCATCTTGAAAATCGTTACAAAGGTCTACGCACACCCCATAAAATTAAATTTGGTGTGTCTGGTTGTACGCGTGAATGTGCGGAAGCACAGAGCAAAGATGTGGGCTTAATTGCAACGGATAAAGGCTGGAATATGTATGTCTGTGGTAATGGCGGAATGCGTCCTCGTCACGGTGACTTATTAGCTTCTGATTTAACCGATGAAGAATTACAAAAATACACCGATCGTTTCTTAATGTTTTATATCCGTACGGCTGATCGCCTGCAACGCACCTCGGTGTGGTTGGAAAACATGGAAGGAGGGCTTGATTACCTCAAAGAGGTGATTGTTGAGGATAAACTTAATATTGGCGACGAGCTTGAAGCGGAGATGCAAAGAAATATAGCCAATTATCAATGTGAATGGAAAACAACCGTTGAGAATCCAGAAAAATTAAAACGTTTCAATCACTTTGTAAACAGTTCAAATGTTGATGAAAATTTGGAATTTGACCAAGAGCGTGAGCAACGATTTCCAAAAGTTAAAACGGATGCCATTAGCATTGTTGAATTAATCGAATAAGGACAACAAAATGAAAATTAAAGAAACTACCCAATGGACAACCATTTGCAAACAAAGTGATCTTAGCCCCAATGCCGGTATTTGTGTGCTGTTCAATAAACAACAAGTTGCAATATTTTATTGCCAACGTAGTGACACGGTTTATGCGGTGAATAATTTTGACCCTTTTGGACAAGCCAATGTCTTGTCTCGTGGCATCATGGGCTCAACACAAGAAACAACCTATGTCGCATCACCCCTTTATAAACAGCGCTTTAATCTATTGACCGGTGCATGTTTAGATTCGCCAGTACATTCATTAAAAAACTATCCAATACGGGTTGCGAATGATGAGGTTCAACTTAAAGACGTCGTTTAAGGCCCCTTTTGAGTTGCAGACTTTGACTATATAAATATCCACCTTGGCTCCGAATGAGCCATTTAAAATAGGTCTTTTTTAATGACTAAATCATCATTTAATATTTTGTCTTTTTCTGGAAAAATGAAGACGTTACATTTAAGCTGGATGGCATTTTTTATCACTTTTGCTGTCTGGTTTAACTTTGCGCCTTTATTACATGCCGTCAAAGAGAGCTTAGGTTTAACCACGGAAGAGATTAAAACACTGCTGATACTGAATGTCGCTATTACTATTCCAGCACGTGTTATTGTTGGTTCATTAACCGACAGGTATGGGCCTCGTGCTGTTTATTCAGCATTATTAGCGATTTGTGCAATCCCTTGTTTTGCTTTTGCAATGTCAGAAACCTTTATTCAAGCCGCTGTGGCGCGTTTTGCCTTGGGGTTTGTTGGTGCGGGTTTTGTTATCGGCATTCGTTTGGTCTCAGAATGGTTTCCTCATAATGAGCTCGGCACGGCAGAGGGCATTTATGGCGGATGGGGAAACTTTGGTAGTGCGGCGGCTGCGTTTACATTACCGACACTTGCTTTGATGTTTGGTGGCGAGGATGGCTGGCGTTATGCGATGGCAGTCACGGGTGTTATCAGTTTGCTCTTTGCGGTTGTTTTTTACAACAATATCAGCGATACACCTAAAGGCTCAACTTACTTTAAGCCGGCTAATTTAACCGCCATGGAAGTCACCTCGAAAGGGGATTTCTTTCTTTTATTATTAATGAAAATACCCATGTATGCGGCACTCGCATTACTTGCATGGAAATTGTCACCGACCAACATTGATATGCTCTCGAGCATGGTCACTAACCTTATTTATATTGGCCTCTTTTTATTGTACTTATATGAGTGGTCGCAGGTCTGGAAAGTAAACAAAGCTATTTTTAGCACACCAGTACCTGAGATGCATCGCTACAAATTTAAACAAGTTGCAGTACTCAATATCCTTTATTTTGCTACTTTTGGTTCAGAATTAGCGGTTATTTCTATGCTCCCTCTCTTTTTCTTGGATACCTTTGAGTTAACGCCTGTGATGGCGGGCATGGTAGCCTCTGCTTATGCCTTTATGAACTTAGTTTCACGTCCTGGTGGCGGTTGGATTTCAGATAAATGCGGACGTAAAGTGACACTCATTATTTTAACTGCGGGTCTCGCATTAGGTTACTTATTGATGGCGCAAATTGACAGTACTTGGACGCTTTGGGTGGCCGTTGTAGCGGCCATGCTCTGTTCGTTCTTTGTGCAAGCAGGCGAAGGCGCTGTTTTTGCCACGGTGCCTTTGATTAAACGTCGCATGACCGGACAAATTGCAGGCATGACCGGTGCTTATGGTAATGTGGGCGCTGTTGTTTATCTGACTGTTTTGTCCTTTGTTGATTACCAAACCTTCTTCTATGTGATTGCGGTAACCGCATTTGGCGGGTTGGTGACACTGTTCTTGATGAAAGAGCCAAAAGGCCAGATTGCGGAAGTAAACGATGATGGTAGTGTCACCATGATCGATGTTGGTTCGCACTAAAATAAGCAGATGTTTTTTTAAATAAAAAAGGAGAAAGCAGTGGCTAAAAAATCGCAAGCACAACTTGAACTTTGCATTGGTGGCTATTCCGATGCGGGTATAAGAGACATCAATCAAGATGCGTTTGCGGTAAAGGTGCCAACATCTTATTCAGAACTGCGCTATAAAGGTATTGTTGCGAGTTTGGCTGATGGCGTGAGTTGCAGCAACCATGGGCAACAAGCGAGCCATACCAGTGTCACCCAATTTATTAATGATTATTATTGCACCGCAGAAAGTTGGAGTGTTAAGCGTGCTGCCAGTAACGTTTTAAATTCTTTAAATCGCTGGCTTTATCAACATAGTAAAGAAGGGTTACGCCATAATGGCTTTATTACCACCTTTAGCACCATTGTTTTCAAATCAACCACCGCCCACCTTTTCCATGTTGGTGATAGTCGTATCTATCGCTACCGAGACGGCGTCCTTACGCAATTAACCTACGATCATGCCCGTACCTTATACGCCAAAAAAACGGTATTAACCCGTGGTTTAGGCATGGACTGTCATGTTGAAATTGATTATCAAAGCCAAACCCTACAACAAGGAGATATTTTTCTACTAAGCAGTGATGGCGTGCACGATTGGTTGCCACATAAATTATTAATAGAACACCTTTTAACGATTGCTAAAACAGAAAAGGGTGCTTCTGTAAGGGAAAAAACAGCCACCTTAGAACAACTCGCCAGCGCGATTTGTCTCGATGCACAAAGTAAAGGCAGCCAAGATAACCTCACTTGCTTATTAATAAAGGTCGATAATTTACCGCACTTAAATCGGGGGGAATTGTTTCAAAGTGCGGTTTTATTGACCATTCCACCGGCGTTACAGGTGGGCAATGAGGTGGATTGTTTTAAGATCGATAAAGTGCTTCATCAAGGGGTGCGTAGTCATGTTTATCTGGCAACCGATACACGTTGTAATCGTCAACAAATATTAAAAATGCCTTCCTTGAATTTTGTCGAGGATGCGGTTTACCTTGAAGGTTTCAGTAAAGAGCAGTGGGTGGGGCAAAAATTAACTCATCCCAGTATTATGAAAATATTGCCTAATATTGAAAATTCACCTTTTTTATATCATATTTGTGAATATATCGAAGGCATCACATTACGTCAATGGATGCAAAAAAATCCCCATCCACCGCTAAATTTAGTGTGTGATATCATCAAAAAAATAGTCACAGCCGTGCGTGTATTACAACGTTCCTCGATGGTACATCGCGACTTGAAACCAGAAAATATTATGATTTCTGCCTGTGGAAGCATCACACTCATTGACTTTGGCACCATACAAATAGATGGACTTGATGAAATATCTGCGCCTATTGATACTGAAGTGCCGGTCGGTACCTTGGACTATATTGCCCCTGAATATCTCAATGAAGGTAAAGCCACCTCGCTTTCTGATCTTTTTTCTATCGCTGTTATTGCTTATGAATTACTCAGTGGTGAATTACCCTATCAGCCCAGTACCTCACAATCCTTGCAGAAAGCCCGTGCGTCACAGTGGCAGTATCGACCCATTCAACAATTTAGAAAAGAACTGCCGAAGTGGTTGGATGAAACCCTTAAAAAAGCGACCAACCCAACCGTCGCGCAACGTTATGGTGCAATGAGTGAATTTGTCAGTGATCTTTCACCGCGTTACAAAGGCCAACAAAAACAACATCAGGAGGTTTCTTTTCTAGAGCGTGATCCACTGCGATTCTGGCAATCATTAGCGGCTGTGTTCTTTATGACCACGGTGATTGAGTTGTTCTTTATTTTGCGAGGTTAGTGCAAGGGGGGTTGAAAAAGGTTTTTCAAAAGCATAAAAAAAGCGCAGTATTCACTGCGCTTTTTGTTGTGTAAAATCAATGCCAACCGTTAACTAAGCCTTAACATAAGTAAGGATCGGCTTTGCTCTTACTCGCTCGGTTTACTCTTTATCGCTTTACGGATACAGAAGGCCGCGCCTCCCCATGTGATGCCTAAACCCAGCACCATCATAATAATTGCACCTGTTGTCATGTTAACTCTCCTGTGTGGTGTTATTTTTAGTCTTGGTGTTGATAACGATTGAAATAATCAACATCGCTGCCACTAATCCCCAACCTAAAAGGGTTAAATCAGATAGCGTGTAACCGCCGTAACCTGATGTGAGTGTGGTGTAAACATTGGTGCCCAAAATCACAATAAGGAAAAGAGGGCTGATAACGCGTAAACAAATCACAAACCAGCTGCTCACCGTAAATTCAGAAATCTTGTTCACATATTGATGAATATCAGTGAGTTTAATGATCCAACCCATAATGACTAACTCAATGAAACAACTTGCAAGTAATGCAATGTTATTAATGAAGTAATCAACGAGATCCAATAATAATAAACCGCCATTGGTGGCAAATGCCATCGACACAATAAAACCGATACCACAAATCAAAGAGGCTGCAAATTTACGTGATAGGTTTAACTTATCAATAAAGGCGGTGGTCACCGCTTCCATAATGGAAATATGTGAGCTAATACCGGCAACGATTAACGCAAAGAAGAACAGTGGACCCAAGATATAAGGTGCAGGTAAGAGGTTAATCGCAGAAGGGATAGTCACAAATGCCAGCCCCACACCCGATGTCACCACTTCAGTCAATGGTTTTGCTTGCTCATGTGCCATGTTACCTAAAATTGCAAAAATTAAGATACCGGCAACAATCGAGAAACCACAGTTAATGAAGACCGTGATAAAAGCATTATTGGTTACATCTGATTTTTCTGGTAGGTAACTTGAGTAAGCCAGCATAATAGAAAAACCAATACTGAGGGTAAAGAATATTTGCCCATAGGCCGCTGACCATACTTTGGGATCGGTTATCTTGCTAAAATCAGGCTGGAAAAGATAATTTAATCCATCTAATGCACCCGGTAGCGTTATCATTCGTACGATTAATGCAAGTACCATAATAAACAATAGTGGCATCATGATTTTATTAATGCGTTCAATACCGCCTTTTATACCGCTAAAAATAGCCAAAAAAGTAACCAGCCATGCGCCAGCCATTGGAATTGCAATGTGCCATTGAATATTGCCTAATTGACTGGGAGCGTTGTCTTTTCCGAGCTGTAAAAACTCACCAAAGAAGAAGGCATTGGTGTCCGCTCCCCAGCTTTGGGTGAATGACATATTAAAGTAGGAGATAGCCCAACCAATGATGGCAACATAATAAACGCCAATAATGGCCGCTATCATCACTTGAAACCAACCTAACCATTCAAAATTACTGCTTAGGCGTGCAAAAACACGCGGAGCGGCACCACGGTATTTATGACCCATGCCAAATTCCATGATCATAAAGGGAATACCCGCGGTTAACATAGCAAATAAATAAGGGATAAAAAAAGCGCCCCCTCCATTTTCATAAGCCATGTAAGGGAAACGCCAAATATTACCTAATCCAATTGCTGAGCCAACCGCGGCCAGGATAAATCCTGTTCGGGAGCCCCATTGTTCTCTTTTCATAAATATTCCTTGTTTAAAAATAACTTGTTTAAAAATAACTTGCTTAAAAATAACTTGCTTAAAAATAACTTGCTGAAAAATGACTGGTTATTATCGCCTTGCCACAAAAAGCTTAGCACGTAATTCACCTCTATTGGCTGACACAAGCAGAAAAGAACAAAAAAGTGACGCGCTTTGCTGGTGAAAGCTATCCTTAAGCGCAGGGTTAAGGCTAACTCCCTACTATTGCCTACGCCTTGTTAGTGCTAACTTCGCCTTTACCATCATCACCCGTTTTGTTCCTTTTCGGGGTAAATACCATGAGACTTCAAGATGCAGTTGTCCTTGCCCTGCGGGCATGAGTTCGAACACCAACCCAGCGTTACAACACTCAAAAAGTGAATAACAATGACTTCGTGTTGCGCCTTGCTCGGATATCCGCTCTCGCGCCTGACTCAGTATCCTGAGATAACAAGGCTATATAATAGCCTTTTGATACAAAGTAAAGCTATCCCTTTACCTGACTTGCGTAAAATAATTTAATGATGAGTGGCTGTGTT
>JBAHZV010000155.1:0-15193 GCA_037132845.1 Psychromonas sp. | reverse complement strand
TCTATCATTGTTAATCGTAATGAATTCACTGTATATTCTCACTTTTTATTATTTAAGTGGTATTTGTTTACTCGTATGATGTGGATACCAAAGGAACGACCTTGACTAACACACATAAATACACCATTGCAGGTGGCTTAGCGATATTAATTTGGAGCACAACGGTCGGACTTATGCGCAATGTAGCCGAGCAATTAGGGCCTATTGCGGGTGCTGCCATGATTTATTCAGTGGGCGCATTATTTCTTTTAATATTCCTTGGTGTACCTCGATTAAAAGCTTTCTCGTTAAAATACTTACTGATTGGTGGCGCGCTGTTTGTCAGCTATGAAATTTGCTTATCGCTTGCGTTGGGCATGGCAAATAATCGACTCCAAGCGGTGGAAATGGGCGTGATTAACTATTTGTGGCCATCCTTAGTTGTATTGCTCACAGTGTTTAGCAGTAATAAGCCTATTGATAAAAGACTCTTTCCAGCGATAGCATTGTCATTTTTTGGTGTGGCTTGGACTGTTGGTGGTGATCAAGGACTGTCAATGAATCAATTGGTGGCTAACATTGCGACCAATCCCGTCAGTTATTCCATGGCGTTGGCGGGGGCTTTTATTTGGGCTTTTTACTGTAATGTTACTCAGCAGCTGGCGAACGGAAAAAATGCCATTACTTGGTTTTTTATGGCCACGGCCACGGCTTTATGGATCATCTATTTTATCAGCAATGAGCCTGCCTTCGTTTTTACCTCTGCCTCGTTGATTGATTTATTGATAACAGGTATTGCGATGGGAAGTGGCTATGCACTCTGGAATATAGGGATCATTGGTGGCAATATGATGCTGCTGGCAACCCTGTCATATTTCACTCCTCTATTCTCTACTTTTTTCTCGGCATTGATTTTGAATGTTGAACTAACGGTAAGGTTTTGGCAAGGTGTGGTGATGGTCACGGTTGCTTCGCTGCTTTGTTGGTGGTTTACCCGAGATAAACCTTCTTTAAAAAAAGATGAACCTCAATATAGTAAGGCTGAATAATACCAATTAGCCTTACTATTCGTCTCACGATCTGATTATTTATGCTTCTTAAAGCAGGGGGCTACTTTGATTCTCCCTACTTAACTTAAGCGCGAGGGTATTATTCCTGTATCACTTTCTTGAGGACGACAATTAACCCAAGTACCGGCACCCCAATTAAGGCGGAGCTAATAAAGAAGTTTATATAACCAAATCCATCAACATAGACTCCTGAAAATCCTGCTAAAAATTTAGGAAAAAGTAACATCATTGAGCTAAACAACGCATATTGTGTTGCTGAAAATTCAATATTAGTCAGTTTTGAAATATAGGTGATAAAAGCGGTGGTTGCGATGCCTGCACTGATATTGTCCATGGAAATAATCACCGTTAATAAGACTAAATCTTTACCCACAAAGGCCAATACTGCAAAAATAAGGTTGGTCACTACCACTAAAAAAGCACCTAAAAAGAGAACGCTATAGGTGCTATAACGCATTAATAAAATCCCCCCTAGACCGGCGCCTAAAAGGGTCATGATCACGCCAAATATTTTAGAGATGGCGGCTACTTCTCCCTTGGTATAACCCATATCAACATAAAAGGGATTCGCCATAATCCCCATCACAATATCGGATATACGATAGGTCGCAATCAATAATAAAATCAGCACCGCATGTTTACCATAACGTTCAAAAAAGTCACTGAAAGGGGCGATAACCGCAATATCAAGCCAGGCTAATACACGTGCAATAAAAGCAGGTAGATGCTGATGTTTTAGTTTTGCCTCGATCTCTTTTTGTTGATCATTTTGTTTGTTTTGATATTCAGGCTCATGGCAAACAAAGGTTGTAATTATCCCGATGCTCATACAAGCGGCCATCACAAAATAAGACAGTGACCAAGCACTGAGTTGATATGCATCTGTTGGGCTTGCCCAAGCGGCGATAGCAAGAGAGCCTGCGCCTGCCATGATCATCGCTAAGCGATAACCGGTCATGTAAGCGGCCGCCATTGCTGCTTGAAATTGCTCGGGTGCAGACTCAATACGATAAGCATCAATAACAATATCTTGTGTTGCTGAACTATAAGCGACAATCAAGGCAAAAATAGCAAACAGTAGCAAGTTGACCTGTGGATCACTCATTGCCATGCCGATCAGGGCTAAAACAATTGCGATTTGTGACAGTAGTAACCAGCTGCGTCTGCGCCCGAGCCATGTGGTTAAAAGAGGAATGGATAAGCGATCAACAAAAGGAGCCCATATCCATTTGAAGGCATAGGAAAGTGCTATCCAGCTAAAAAATCCGATACTGGCTCGACTGACTCCCGCTTCACGCAGCCAAAAAGACAGGGTAGAAAACACTAATAAAATCGGTAAACCTGCTGAAAATCCGAGAAAAAAGAGGATAGCCACTCTTTTTTCTAAGTATATTTTGCTACTTTCTAACCAAGATTGAATATGTGGCATATGCGATTTTTATTCCATTTTAACAGCGTGTAGCGAGAATCTCGGGGGAGCCCCGATGCTGGATAATATCATGGCTATAGGTTAGTGTTTAAATTGATGACCGACTAATTTAAAACGCCAACCTGTTAATAGTTTTGGTTTATTTGCTTCATTACGCTGTTTATCATCTAATTTCCATGACCAACTAAGGTATTCGTTAATCGTACGCTTAGAGGCGATTAACTCAACCGGTAGTTGATGCTCATCGGCGCACTTTTGAATAACTTCGCGCATTGCTTTCAAGGTTTTTTTATAGCTCGGAAAATCTGCTAAACGTACTGTTAAGGGGGGATACGTTTCGGCATCTTGCTCATTAATCGTTGCGATGATGGCCAATATTTTTTGTCCATGAATACGGATTTCATTGGGTGCTAAATTTAAACGACGTAAATCATCCACTGAAGTTGGGCGGTAATGCGCTAATAACCACAAGTTATCGGCCTTTACCACAAAGTTTAAGGCCAAATCACGGGCTTGTGCCGTTTGTAATCGCCAAGTTGCTAATTTTTTAATCACCGCCAGACCTTGCCTATCTAGCTTAAATAAATTGTTTAATGACTTATAAGCTTTTTCTGGATCTGGTTTTATCATTTTGCTCGCTAAGGTTGTTTGACATTCTTCTTGGAAATATTCAAACATACCTTTAGCAACGAGTTGTTCGGTTAATTTAGCCAAGCAAGGGGTCAGATGTAATACATCCGCTGCTGCATAATTAACTTGTTTTTCACTGAGCGGACGTTTACACCAGTCGGTGCGGGATTCACCTTTATCAACCACTATAGCCTGAAAGTTTTCAACCATTTTCGCGTAACCAACAGAGGAGCCTAAATTGACAAATGAGCAAGCAATTTGGGTATCAAAAAGGATAAAGTTCAGATCGCCTTTATGAGCACGAATAATCTCTAAATCTTCACTACTTGCATGTAAAATACATTGTTTATTATCGAGAGCTTGCCAAAATTCAGTTAAATCGGGTACTGCGATCGGATCAATTAGCGTAATTTTTCCATTTTGAGACAGTTGTAATAAACCCAAGCGGGCGACAAAAGTGCGTGTGCGTACAAATTCAGTATCAAGACAAATGGGTGAATTATCGAGAGATGCAAGAAAATCATGTAATTGCGCCTGAGTGGTGATCATGTCAAATTGCATTATTGCTCCGAGAAAAGTAAGTAAAGAGGCTTAATATTACGGAATTATTGAAAAATCATCCATTTTTATTATACTTTTATCGTAGCAGAGAGAAATAATAATTTGTTTATGGGTAATAGACCTTCAGTATTCACCTCACGGCTTGCTGAATTTTATATCTTAAATAGATAACGGGTATAGAAGAATAAAGAATAAAGAATAGCCAATTAGCAGGGGGTTTTTACATCGCGATCTTGTGAGATCGCGTGCTTTCAATTAGAATATCATCTTTTGAAAAGTCTAGATAACACCTTGTGATAATGATTATCAGTTAGTTTCTATCATATTCGATTAATTGTCTAGTAATAAATAAATGAAATGCAAATAGCATGGTAAGGAAAACAATGACTAAAACTATGTATGAAAAAATCTGGGATGCGAATTTAGTTCACGAACCAGAATCAGGCTCACCACTTTTATTTGTGGATAGACATCTAATGCACGAAGTAACAAGCCCACAAGCTTTTGAAGGCCTGCGCTTACAACATCGTTCTGTGCGCAACGTACATAGCATTTTAGGCACAATTGATCATTGTGTTCCGACTAAAGATCGTTTCAATATTGTTGATGTCATTGCTAAAAAACAAGTTGAAACCATGACCGCTAACTGTGCAGAGAACAAAATCAATCTTTTTGGCATGGACAGCGATCAAAATGGTGTTATCCATATTGTTGTACCTGAGCATGGTTTTGTTCATCCGGGTATGGTGGTTTGTTGTGGTGACAGTCATACCGCAACACACGGGGCATTTGGTGCGCTGGCATTTGGTATCGGTACTTCTGAAGTTGAACACGTGATGGCAACGCAAACGTTACAACAGAAAAAAGCCAAAACGATGCTGGTTAAAGTTGAAGGTCAACTTCCTGCATGTTCAACAGCTAAAGATATTGCCTTAGCTATTATTGCCGTAACAGGTACTGCGGGTGGTACGGGTTACGTGATGGAATTTGCTGGTAATGCAATTGTTGAATTAACCATGGAAGGGCGCATGACCCTTTGTAATATGGCAATCGAAGCCGGTGCACGTGCAGGTCTTATTGCGCCAGACCAAACAACCTTTGATTACTTAAAAGGTCGTGAATTTGCACCGTCAGCGGAATATTGGGATGATGCGGTTACATATTGGAAATCTATTGCTTCTGATGAAGGTGCGACATTTGATAAAACAATCGTACTAAAAGCACAAGATATTGCGCCACAAGTTTCTTGGGGCACATCTCCAGAACAAGTTATCTCGGTAACGGGTACCGTGCCTTCACCTTCTGATTTTGAAAATGAAGTGAAATCACAAGCCTGTGCAAATGCACTTAAATACATGGGCATTGAAGCCGGTCAAAAAATTACAGATATCAACATTGATATCGTTTTTCTTGGCTCTTGTACCAATGGTCGCATTGAAGATTTCCGCGCAACAGCAGATATCATCAAAGGCAAAAAAGTAGCCAAAGGCGTTCAAGCTATTGCTGTTCCGGGCTCATTCCCCGTTAAAATTCAAGCGGAAAAAGAAGGCTTAGATAAAATCTTCATCGCTGCAGGATGGGAATGGCGTGATCCAGGTTGTTCAATGTGTCTTGCAATGAATGGCGATGAATTAGAAGACGGTCAGCGTAGTGCATCTACTTCAAACCGTAACTTCGAAGGTCGTCAAGGTAAAGGTGGTCGTACTCACCTTGTATCACCGGCTATGGCTGGCGCTGCATCAATCGCAGGCCACTTCGTTGATATTCGTGATTGGAAATAGGAATTAGATAATGAAACCATATATTAAACATACAAGTATCGCGGCCTTAATGGATCGCAGTAACGTTGATACTGACCAAATCATTCCTAAAAACTTTATGAAAAAAGTTGAACGTACTGGTTTTGGTATTAACTTATTTCATAACTGGCGTTTTCTTGCAGATAACATCACCCCCAATCCAGATTTTGAATTGAACAAACCTGCTTTTCAAGGGGCTAAAATTCTCGTTGCGGGTGAAAACTTTGGGTGTGGATCATCGCGTGAGCATGCACCATGGGCAATTGCGGATTACGGTTTTAATACTATTATTTCTACTAGCTTTGCAGATATTTTCCACAGCAACTGCTTTAAAAACTCAATTCTACCTATCATTGTTAGTGATGCAGAACTTGTTTCTTTAATGCAAGAGATTGCAGCCAATGAAGGTGTTGAATTTACCGTTGATCTGGCCGCGCAAAAAGTAACAACGCCGGGTGGTTTAGTGATTAACTTTGATGTTGATGCCTTCCGTAAAGAATCATTACTTGATGGTTTAGATGATATTGCGTGGACATTGAAGCACCAAGACAAAATTACTGAGTATGAAGAAATTAATAAAAAGAAATTGCCATGGCTTTGGGTTAACGCTTAATAACACGTTTCTTTTTTAAGATAAAAGGCGCACCGGTTGCGCCTTTTTTTATCAAAAGAATTTATTGCACTGTTTAACTGCAGGCGCAGCGCAATAGGTTTTTATCGCAATTATCTAAATGATCTCATTTTTTATCCGATCAGGTTAAACGGTCATACAGTGGGCTTAGTAAATGATACTCTTCCACTTTAATGGCCATGATCAGGCAAAATAATGAGGTCGAAAAAGGTACATGATTGAGCCATCAAGGCGATTACAACTGAGTGTAACCTAGAATATTGCCTGTTGAAATTAGCAAGGCTTAGCAGAGAGTTAAGTGGATTGCTATTAGTATCAGAAAATGGAGTAAGACAATGACAAAGCAGCGATTAACCGTTGAACTAATGGATACCACCTTACGTGATGGTGAACAAACGCAGGGTGTTTCTTTTTCACCTGTTGAAAAAGTCAGTATTGCTAAAGCATTGTTGCAAAGATTGAAGGTAGATCGCATCGAAGTCGCTTCTGCCCGCGTGTCGGATGGTGAGAAAGAAGCAGTCGCACAGCTTAATAAATGGGCAACGAAAGAAGGCTTAGTAGAGCGTATTGAAGTATTAGGATTCGTTGACCATACTCGTAGCGTAGACTGGATTGTCGAAGCGGGTGGAAAAGTCTTAAACCTGCTCACCAAAGGTAGTTTAAAACACTGTAGTGAGCAGCTTAAAAAAACCTTAGATGAACACCTTGTTGAGGTTAAACAGACGATTGAATATGCACAATCTCACGGTCTAATTGTTAATATTTACCTTGAAGACTGGTCTAATGGTTATAAAGATAGCCCTGAATATGTTTATAAAATGGTCACTAAGTTGCAAGATGCGGGTATTAACCACTTTATGTTACCCGATACACTAGGGGTCATGGCACCACAAGAAGTCTTTGATAGCTTAACGGATATGATTCAGCGTTTTCCAGCATTAAAATTTGATTTTCATGGGCACAATGATTATGGCTTAGCCACTGCCAATGCAATGTATGCGGTGAAAGCAGGTGTTTCATCCCTGCACTGCACTATAAACTGTTTAGGTGAACGTGCCGGTAATGCATCACTTGCTGAAGTCGCGGTTGTGTTACAAGATAAACTCAATGTTACGGTTAATATCGATGAAAAAGAGATCCACGCTTTAAGTCAGTTAGTAGAAAATTTTTCTGGTAAACGTTGTGCGGACAATACCCCGATTGTGGGCGCAGATGTGTTTACCCAAACCAGTGGTATTCATGCTGATGGCGATAAAAAAGGTGGTTTATATATCTCCGCTTTAACCCCGGAACGTTTTGCTCGATCGCGCAGTTATGCGTTGGGTAAAATGAGTGGCAAAGCGTCACTTGCTAAGAATTTAGAAGCAATGGATATTGATCTCGATAGTGATCAACAGCAGAGACTACTGAAACGAATTGTCCGTTTAGGGGATCAAAAAGCGACCATTAGTGCAGATGATTTGCCTTTTATTATTGCTGATTTGCTCGAACGCAATGAATATAACTATTTTGAACTACTCAATTGTTCAATAACATCAGGGCTTGAGTTAGAATCAACCGTCAGTATTCGTGTTCGTATTAATGAGACGATATTCAAAGCCAGTGGCAGTGGTAATGGTGGGTTTGATGCCTTCATTAGTGCCGTTAAAAAAGTGTTAGATGAAAAGAATTTTATTTTTCCTGAATTAATTGATTACCAGCTACGCATTCCACCCGGTGGTAAAGCCAATGCATTAACTGAAAGTATTATTACATGGTTTGATAATGGTGAACAAGTCACCACACGCGGTGTTAATGCCAACCAAGTATTCGCGGGTATTGGTGCAACAATTCGCATGATAAATTTAAAAATGCACACAAAAGAGAAAGGGTAAAAAAAATGAGAGTATGTGGAGTAGAGCTTGTCGGTAATGAAGCCATTATTGCAATCATGCAGCTAAAAGATGGCTTATATGATGTACCAGTAGTACGTGCTAATAAATTTAGCTTAGTGGATGCAATTAATACCGTGCCACTTAAAAAATTCCAGTCGGACTTTAAGCAATTAATGACCGATTATAAAGTTGATACGGTGGTGATCAAGCAACGTGAGTTAAAAGGTAAATATGCAGGTAGTCCATTAAGTTTTAAAATTGAAGGCGCACTGCAATTATTAGCTGATATTAATGTACATGTTATTTCTCCAGCCTATATAAAAGAGGGCTTAGCAAACGCTCAAAATACCCCAACAGCAGTTGAGCTTGGTTTGAAAAGATTCCAAGAACATGCCATGTTGAGTGCATTTGGTTATTTAGAGCAACAATCCTTATAACCCGTTTTTGAGCGGCTTAATCAGTAATATTAAAAGGGCTCCCCATTGGGATCTCTTTTTTGCTTGTGCATGTATCTATGCTTGGTCACTATGCAGTAAAAAAGAAAATAGCTATGAACACAAATAACTGTCCATTTTGCCAACAAGAAAATCGTTGTAATGCCAGTAACATCAGTAGTTGTTGGTGCCAGAATGAAAAAATACCGGCTTCATTAATTGCGCTGTTACCGTTAACTACAGTGAATAAAAGTTGTATTTGTGTCAGTTGTGTCACATCGTATAAACGGGATAAACAATCCTTTAAAGCGCGTTTTAATGGCCAAACCCAATAAAAAAGGGCCGACTAAAACCGTCGATATTTTTTGCACTAAGTGTAAAACAAAGCTGTTTAAATACCGAAAGGGTGGCAAGGGCGCATTGATTAAATGTTTCAAGGAACGCATTAGTATCGACTTTACCTTGTCGGCTTGTACTTGCCCAAAATGCCAAACCATCTTTGCCCGTGAAACAATCATTCGTGGTACGCCTGCGTTCAAGCTCATTGGTGGGAAAGTTTTTTGTTAATCTCTGTTTTAAGTAAAAAGAGTAATTTCTGCCACTAATTTGTCTGTTTAATGGGCTTTGCGCATAAAAAAACAGCAAACAGAATGAAAAACTAAAACATTCATTGACAGTTTAAACACGATAAAGCACTATGCCTTTGCTTCCAAAGCAAAGAAAGTATTGCTCGCTTAACTCAGTTGGTAGAGTGCCGCCATGACATGGCGTAGGTCACTGGTTCGAGTCCAGTAGCGAGCACCAAATTTAATAAAACAGCCCACTATATGTGGGCTTTTTTATGCCTGTAATTTACATATATCAACGACTTAGCTGTTTTGTCGTCCACTGGCGTCCATGGCGTGCTTGTAAGATCCCTGATCATTCTGATCTTGCATTAGAGATGTCAAGCAGAGCGTTGGTATTGCTGTAGTAAAGAAAGTAAGCCACAAATGCTTGTGATGTTGATTTGGAAAAAACAGCAATCCAATAAAACAGTGAAATCCCTACATTCATTAAAAGTATTGATTCGTGAAGCCTCAAAAGGCAATTGTTTTGAAACTCAGTAGTTTATGAGAGCGCCGAAAGGTAAGGCGTTAATGCGCGATAACAGTGTGGTCTGTCAGAAAAATAGCAATCCAACAGTAGATAGAAAGAAGCAAAAACAAGCTAAGAAAAAAGCACGCAGAGCTAAAAGATAACGATATCAAGTTTAGATCAAACGAATGTTGATTAACACTGGTGTAGCTATGTAAGTTTAAGTAAAGTAAAGTAAAGTTTCACTTCCAGCATGGCGATTAATGATGAGAAACATTCTTTTAGCAATAACTGGTGCTAGCCCGCAGGTCGTGACTGAAACCCTTTATGCCTTGCATACTGAAGGTAAAACATTCCCCGATGAAATGTATATCATCACGACATTAGGCGCTAAAAATATGTTGTGTGAAGGATTCTTTACAAATGGTCATTTAGCCGCCTTGCAAAAAGAATACGATATGCCCAACATGCTTTTTGATGAATCACATATTTGGTTAATTGAAGATGACCAAGGTAACCCACTTGACGATGCTAAAAGCATTGAAGATCAAACCTTCATGGCCGATTTTATCACCCGCAAAGTCTTTGAATTAACAAAAGATAACGATATTGCTATCCATGCATCCATTGCTGGTGGGCGTAAAACCATGGCTTTTTATTTAGGTTATGCGATGTCGTTATTTGCAAGACCACAAGATTCATTAAGCCATGTTTTTGTGGATGATGAATTTGAGTTTGTGAAAGATTTTTATTACCCAACAAAACAGAGCAATATCATTACCGGAAAAAATGGCCAAGGCCAAGTGGATACGGCGAATGCCACTATCACGCTTGCTGAAATACCCTTTGTACGTATGCGTGAGTCAGTGGATAAACAATTAATTAGCTCAATGGGGAAAATGTCATTTAGCCAAACCGTTTCGACACTTAATGCCACACACAGTAAAGATTTAACGTTGTTAATAAACAGAAAGTCTAAAACCTTATCAATCACAGGTGTTGATATTAAGTTATCACCTAAAGAGTTAGCTTTTTATTATTGGCTTGCAGAGCAAAAAGAAAGTTTACAAGTGGATCGCTATTTTGACCAAGATAAGCAACATGCTACCGCATTTTTAAATACCTTTAAAAACATCGGCAGTGATCCTCGTGTTTATAAAAATAGTTTTGGTATTGAGCCAGAAGATTTTAACGAAGGAGATTTTTCGCAATTAAAAGCGATGGAAAATACCTTTGTACAACAAAACCGCTCGGCAATTAATAGCAAGCTTAAAAAAGTATTACCCAGCGAACTGGCGAGTAAAATAGAGATAAAGTCAGACACAGTAGACAACATCAGTTATTACCATGTTGAAGCCATAAAACAAAACATTACCATAGACAGCAAATGATTAACTCATATCGAGAGTTTTATCAGAAGATGAAGTTATCGATATTAAGCAATAATTTTTTGATTGAAGAATAGGACTATATTCTTCAGCTTTATTTATCCAGAGACTTACACCTGACATTGACTATCCCATTTGTGAGAAAAGGTTATTATGAAAATATCGAATTTTGAATTCCTGAAAGGTACAAACGATATATTGTATCGCTTAGCCTGTGCCGCTGAAAAGAACTTACCCGATGACCCCAACACCACCTTAGTTAAATTACGCATGTTTGGTGAAGCCACGGCCAAACACATTGCGACGATATTAAGCATTGAACTGCCTGAAAAACAGGTGGATTTGGTGCGCGAAATTGCCAAAATTCCCAGTGTTGATAGTGACATCATCAGTGTCTTTCATAAATTAAGAACCTTAGGCAATAAAGCGGTACATGATAACCATGATGATGCTAATGACGCTGAGTTAGCGTTACGCATCACCCTACATTTAGCATTTTGGTATTACAAATTACTCACTAAACAGTTTGATCTTGTCTTAGCGCCATTTGTGAAGCCGAAAATAGAAAACCATCAAGCTTACTTACTTGAAATAGAACAGCTAAAAATGGATCTTGAACAAGCACAGTCAAACAGTGCAGATAGTCAGCAGGCTATCAAAAGCAAACAAAATACCGTGGTTGATTTACAAGGATATATTGCCATTCTTGAAGGTAAGCAGCATGAAAGTCAGCAACAAGCAGAGCAACGTATTGCCGCCTTAGAAGCACAGCTTAAAAACAAAGATAAAGAGCTTGCCAAGAAAACAGAAACTGACCGTAAACAATATCAGCAACAACTCAAGAAAGAGATGGGTGCGCGTAAACTGAATCTCAGTGAGTTAGAAACACGTTATTTAATCGATCACCAATTACGTAAAGCGGGTTGGACTGTTGATACTAAAATTTTAAAACACAGTAATAATACTCGACCTGAAGTGGGTAAAAATATGGCCATCGCAGAATGGCCAACGGATCAAGATGAAACAGGTAAAATTGGTTTTGCCGATTATGTCTTGTTTGTGGGCTTAAAACCGATTGCAGTGATTGAAGCCAAAAAAGCCAACTTAGATGTCAGTGGCAAACTCAGTGAAGCTTACCGTTACAGCAAATACTTTAATCATGGAAAATTGCGTGATGAGCTATTAAGCCATGCAAACGATGATGAAAAACAGCAAGATAAAATAAGTGAAGAGCTACCTACCTATATTGTGGGTTGGACCGACTCAAGTGGCCTACAAAGCTATAAAATCCCATTCTGCTACTCTGCAAATGGGCGAGATTATCGCCGCACCATTAAAACAAAAAGTGGTATCTGGTTTCGTGATATTCGTGACAAGTCCAATATGCCTAAAGCCTTACCTGCATGGCACCGACCAGAAGAGTTAATCGCTAAATTAGAACAAGACAAGCAACAGCGTAATAACTGGTTTACCGATAACTCGGATATGAGTGCCTTAGGCCTGCGTTATTTCCAAGAAGATGCGGTGCGCGCGGTAGAAACAGCGCTGGTTAATGGGCAACAAGAGATGTTATTAGCCATGGCAACGGGAACCGGTAAAACCCGTGCCGCGATTGGTTTAATGTTTCGTTTGATTCAATCACAGCGTTTTAATCGTATCTTGTTTTTAGTCGACAGACGTTCCTTAGGCACGCAGGCATTAGGTGCATTTGAAGATACACGTATTAATGATCATACTTTTAACTCAATTTTTGGTGTCAAAGGGCTAACCGATAAATTCCCCGAAGACAGTACAAAAATCCACGTTGCCACTGTGCAGTCATTAGTGCAACGTACTTTATTAAGTGATGATGTGATGCCCGTTGGCCGTTACGATTGTATTATTGTTGATGAAGCACATCGCGGTTATATACTTGATAAAGAGCAAAGCGAAGGGGAAGATCAGTTCCGTAACCATTTAGATTATGTCTCCGCTTACCGCCGTATTCTGGATCACTTTGACGCGATTAAAGTCGCGTTAACAGCAACGCCTGCGAAACATACCACCGAGATTTTTGGTGCGCCAGTTTACCGTTATACCTTCCGTCAAGCGGTGATAGATGGTTATTTAAATGACCAAGAACCGCCGATAAAAATCACTACAGAACTCAGTGAGAAAGGCATTGTTTTAGCAAAAGGTGAGCAAGTTGAACGCATGACCTTTCACGGTGAAATTATCTTAGATGACCTTGAAGATGAGCAAAACTTTGAAGTTGCTGATTTTAATCGCAAAGTGATCGCACCTAATTTTAACAAAGCAATTTGTGGCGAATTAACCAATCACCTTGACCCGACGGGTAAACAGAAAACATTGATTTTTTGTGTCGATAATAGCCATGCGGATATGGTGGTTGAACAGTTACGCGACGTGTTCAGTGAAAAACACCCCAACTTAGAGCATGATGCAATCATTAAAATCACCGGTTCGTCCGATAAAGATCCGGAAAAAGTACAATCACTGATCACCCGTTATAAAAAAGAGCGTTTGCCTAATATTGTGGTCACGGTGGATTTATTAAGTACCGGCATTGATGTGCCCAGCATCTGTAATTTAGTGTTTTTACGTAAAGTGCGTAGCCGTATTTTATACGAACAAATGAAAGGTCGGGCAACACGTTTATGCCCAGAGGTGGGCAAAGTCTCCTTTAAAATATTTGATGCCGTTGATTTGTATGCCACCTTAGAGGCGGTGGATAGCATGCAGCCCGTGGTGATACGTCCTAAAGTCGATTTGCAAACCCTAGTGAACGAGATAACCGACTCTCAAACTTACCAAACTAAAGAGGCTGATGGACGCAGTTTTGCTGAGCATAGCCATGAACAGTTAGTTTCTAAATTACAACGTGTGATTGGTCAAGCAAACTATTACCGTGATAGCGATCAAGAAATTTCATCAGAAGTGAAACGGCTTGATCAAATATGTGAAGACGTGGCAGGGTGTGACTTTGCCGATTTAGCACGCACCTTAAAAGAAAAAGGGCCACGCAGTAGCGCTCATATTTTAAATCAAATAGACGGTTTTGTAGGGCGTGTTGAACGTTTGAAAGAAAATATTAACGCACAAAGCAAAGCGCCTATTTTTACCGATATCCCCGATAAAGTGATTAAAGTAGAGCGTTTATATGGCGAGCATGAAAATGCCCAAGACTTCTTAGAAGCCTTCGATAACCTCGTCACTAGCGAAATAAATACGCAGGTAGCCATGCAGTCCGTGATCAACAAACCGCGTGATTTAACTCGTAAAGGCCTGCTTGAGTTACAAGAGTGGTTTGACCGTTTACATTTTGATGAATCAACATTACGTGTGGCATGGAAAGAAAGTAAAAACCAAGATATCGCCGCCCGTTTAGTGGGGCATATTCGCCGTGCTGCCATCGGGGATGCTTTGTTGCCTTTTGAACACCGGGTTGAGCACGCGCTTAAACGTATTTTAAACAGTAATAATTGGTCTGCTATTCAAATTACCTGGTTAAACCGTTTAGCCAGTAGCTTAAAAGAGAACGTCGTGGTAGACGACAATACCTTTAAAATCGGTAATTATAAACGTCGCGGTGGTAAGACGCATTTGAGTCAACTGTTTGATGGTCAATTAGACAGCATACTCACGCAATTTAGTGATTATATCTGGGAAGAACAGGCCTAAGCCTTTATCATCCCCTCACTATATGAATAAATAGCGTAAATAAATAGCGTAAATAAATAACGCCAATAAACCACGTGACATACGTTACGTGGCACATTTTTTAAGAGAGCAATATGAACAACAGTGATTTAGTCGGTAAATTATGGAAACTCTGTGACAATTTACGTGACGGTGGCGTGTCTTACCAAAACTACGTTAATGAGTTAGCCTCGTTATTGTTTTTAAAAATGTGTAAAGAGACGGGCCAAGAAGAGGACCTGTTACCCGAAGGTTTTAGGTGGGCCGATTTACACAGTAAATTAGGCCAAGAGCAACACCAATTTTACCGTAATATGTTAGTGCAATTAGGCGCGGACAAACACGCAATTGTGCGTGCTATCTTCCAAAACGTGAATACCACTATTACCCAGCCTGCACAACTCACTGAGCTGGTCAATAACATGAATGACCTCGACTGGTACAGTGAAGGTGATCAGGGCGAAACAAAAAGCCGTGATGATTTTGGTGATATGTATGAAGGCTTATTACAAAAAAATGCTAACGAAACCAAATCGGGGGCAGGTCAATACTTCACGCCACGTTCATTAATCAGTAGCATTGTGAAGCTTATCCAACCCAACGCGGGTGAAGTCATTCAAGA
>JBAHZV010000066.1:0-17501 GCA_037132845.1 Psychromonas sp. | reverse complement strand
GAAGTGTATGTTTCTCATCAGCTAATATAGAGAACGCAATAGACCGCTTACTTATACCAAAGGAACTAAAAAGGTGATCACCCTCGCTTGTTTAAATCAACCTTAACTGCGTTGTGAGTTTTGAAGTGAGGATAACTATCTCCTGCAACTCACGCCTTGTTACAGTTAATTTATCCTTCGCAATCATTGATCGCTTAATTAATTCCTTTGGTATAACGAAGATTTGTTAATTCTGTAACCATGAAGAAGCTGCGCGAATGTTGCCAACTATTTCCCCTCTTGAATTTATTAGATCCGGGGTGAAATAGGGTTGTAAATCTTGTATTTCATTCTTATTTAAAAGGTTCAGGTGGCGAAGAATCTCAAGTAAAGCGACGGAGCTGGCACGAGAGTTTCCATCTGCAATCTTCAGTGCTATGCCAAGTCCTTTATCTGGAATTGAAGCAACCATCACCCCTTCGGCCCCTGTTTTTGCAATAATTCGACCTTTAGTTTTTTGGTTAAGGTCACTGACAATCGTATTCGTTCCGGATAAATAGAACGGTTCATTGATGATCGCCCTTTGAATACGCTTAATCGCCTTGGATAGATCATCTCGTAACAATATGGGATTTGCAAACGCGGCCATGGCCTTTGCTAGATTGAGCAAAGGCATTGTTGGAGCGGGGAAACCACAGCCATCAATTCCGATGGTTTGTTTGGGCAGGCTGATTTGTGCCATCTCTGAAAGAATCTTCAACGCAGAAGTCTGTAGAGGATGATCAATGTGCTGATAATTTTCCAATGGGAGCCCTAAATGCAGGGCTGTAGTTAGAAAGCCAGTGTGCTTGCCAGAACAATTATGATGAATTTTGCACTTTTTCTCTCCTAGCGACAGTAGGTGATGCGCGCGGACTTTATTTTCTGGTAAATCCACCCCACATGCTAAGTGCTCCTCATTCATTCCTAATCTATTTAACCAATTTGTTAGACTTTTTTGATGAATGCTTTCGCCCATATGCGAACCACAGGAGAGTGAAATTTCTTTGTCTGAGAGTTTAAAAGACTCATCGGCTCCACTTTTTATTAGATTGATAGATAACAGCGGTTTTATGGCTGAACGGGGGAAAATAGTCTGCTCTATATTGCCCCACTGTTCAATAATGTTACCTTTATAGTCACACACTACAGCCGCCCCAAAGTGTTGGCTTTCAAGCATATTATTTCGGGTAACTTCAACAAATAAATCATAATTCATAACACAGCTCTTCATAGGGATGTTTGTAAGGCTAAGTATAATAAACGTCATTTATCGTAAGAGCAATTACAAGAAAAAGATAAGTTACGTTAAAGCGACTAAATAGGTTAAATAGCAATAGTAAACTCGTTTAGTCATCACCCGCAGGACAAGCTGCACCTATCTGCGTTGTAATAAAATCTCAATCTAACATAATGAACCTTCAATTTTATGGCTAACATCTCGGTGCAATTTTCCTTGCTGGTTTTGCATGTTGAAGTATCATGGGTCTCTATTTACAGAGCTTTATTCTACCGTTACCGCCTTCGCAAGGTTACGTGGTTGATCCACGTCTGTGCCTTTGATTAACGCAACATGGTAAGAGAGTAACTGCATCGGAATAGTGTAAAAAATCGGAGCAATAATTTCATCGACGTGTGGTAGTGAAATAATTTTCATACCATCACAAGCTTCAAATCCCGACTTTTCATCGGCAAAGACATATAATAAACCACCCCGTGCACGTACTTCTTCAACATTTGATTTAAGCTTTTCTAGAAGATCGTTGCTTGGCGCGATCACAACCACAGGCATATCTGCATCAACTAAGGCTAATGGGCCATGTTTTAATTCACCAGCAGCATAAGCTTCCGCATGAATATAAGAGATCTCTTTTAATTTTAAGGCCGCTTCCATGGCAATCGGATAATATTCACCACGGCCTAAGAATAAAGTATGTTGCTTATCTGCAAAATCCACCGCCAATTTTTCAATTTTTTTATCAAATTCAAGTACTTTTGATATTTGAGCGGGTAATGAATGTAAGGCATGAACAATTTCTTTTTCTTTTTCTTTACTGATCGTGCCTTGCTCTTTACCGATTGCAGTCACTAATATCAGCATCGCGGCCAGTTGAGTGGTAAATGCTTTTGTGGATGCAACACCAATTTCAGTACCGGCTCGGGTCATAAAGGCTAAATCAGATTCACGCACTAATGAAGAGCCAGAAACGTTACAAATACTCATTGCTGCCATATAACCTTTCTTTTTCGCTAAGCGTAATGCGGCTAAAGTATCCGCTGTCTCACCGGATTGAGAAAGAGTTAATAATAAGCTATTGGGGCGTACCACAAATTTTCGATAACGAAATTCAGAGGCAATTTCGACATCACAACTTACTCCGGCTAATGATTCAAACCAGTAGCGAGCCGTCATTCCTGAATTGTAAGAGGTGCCACAAGCGATGATTTGTATATGCTCTACTTTAGATAATATGTCTTTCGCACCGGTGCCGATACTTTCCACTAATACACTATCAGCGCTTATTCGTCCTTCTATTGCGCTAAGCAGTGCCGCTGGCTGTTCAAAAATTTCTTTTTGCATAAAGTGCCGATATTTACCTTTACTGCCTGCATCATGCTCAACGGTAGACTCATGTATTTCACGGCTAACCGCATTGCCGTTGACATCATAAATATTGATATCATGACGGGTAATTTCTGCTACATCACCTTCTTCTAAAAACATGAAACGACGGGTAACATTTAAGAGTGCTAATTGATCTGAAGCGAGGAAATTTTCACCAACGCCTAAGCCAATCACTAATGGACTGCCTGAACGTGCCACCACTAAACGACTTGGATCACGGCGGTCCATGGCGACGGTGCCATAGGCTCCTTGAAGTTGTCGTGCGGTTTTTTGCAGTGCTTCAAGCAAACTTTCTGAGGTTCGTAATTCCCATTCAACTAAATGGGCAATGACTTCGGTATCTGTTTGTGAAACAAATTCATAACCTCGAGACTTTAATGTTTCACGCAGGCTTTCATAGTTTTCAATAATACCATTATGAACAATCGCAATATTGTCACCTGACATATGGGGATGTGCATTAATTTCAGAAGGTTCGCCATGGGTTGCCCAGCGTGTATGTGCAATACCAGTGCCCCCATTAATAGGTGCCGCCACAATTGCATCGGAGAGTGTCTTTACTTTACCTAAACGTCTAACACGTTTGAGCACTTTATCGTTATTAACAATAGCCACACCCGCTGAGTCATAACCACGATATTCAAGGCGTTGTAGCCCTTCAAGTAAAATACCAGCGACATCTCTTTGCGCAACTGCACCAACAATTCCACACATAATTACCACTCCAAAAAAGGTTAAGAAAAAACAAACATGCATAATGACATATATTCATGCATGATAATGCATTAAATGATAAAAATCATGCAAGGCATGAGGTTTTTAGGTGTTTTAATTGATGGCCTTAAAAAAGGGTCAAGAAATACAACACAAAACAGTGCGATTCCTTTAAAGGTAGTCGCTAAATAGGAAATAACTGTTTAAAATAACAGTAACATTTTGTGGAGAACCTTATGTTTATGACGCAGCTTAGCCAGGTTTTAATTTTACTGTGGAAATTATCCTCTATTTTTGTGATTCCACTGATCATGATTGCTTATGTAATGGGCATGAATCGTTATGATGATAGTTTTGTTTTTAGTGATTTAGACCAAGGGGAAAATCTCCATAAATGGGCGGTATTGGCTATCTATTTGATTTATCTTATCTTCTGGAATCGTAGTAATAACTATGTTGTTTCTTTCCTTAAAAGATTACAGTTCCAATGAAACTGACTGCAATTGAAATAACGATACTCGCTAATCTGGTCTTTCTTATTGTACTTTTTTTAGTGCTCTATATTCGCAGTAAAAACCAGCTCAATACAACGAGACTACTCCATAGGCAGCAATTATCCTTTTACGATGAATCATTACAAAATCTAACCAGTCAACTTGAGGCATCACAGTTATTAGCTGAAAGCTTACAGATGCAAAATACTAAATTGACGGCTCGGTTGCGTGAATCAGACGTACGTTTACAGGCTGGTGAGCAGCGTTTTCATGATCAACGGGAAAGTGAAGAGAAACTGACAACACAGTTTGAATTGCTTTCTCAACGCATATTTAATGATAAATCTACGCAATTTAAAGCCCTTAATCAAGAAAGTATCAGCCAGTTATTAGCGCCTTTTAAAGTACAATTAGAGGGCTTTAAACAACAGGTAAATGAATGTTATATTAGTGAAAGTAAAGAACGTTATACCTTACAATCAGAGATAAAAAAATTAGCCCAAATTAACCAATTAATGCAACAGGAAACCAATAACCTGACCAATGCATTAAAAGGTGATAATAAACAGATGGGCAATTGGGGTGAGGTAGTCCTGCAACGAATTTTAGAGAATTCTGGTTTGCGTGAAGGACATGAGTATCAGACTCAGGGACATTTTAAAAATGAGTCTGGGCAACGTTTTTTACCCGATGTAGTGGTGCACTTGCCGCAAAGTAAAAATATTATTATCGATTCAAAAGTATCATTAGTCGCCTATGAGCGTTTTTTTAATAGTGATAATGTCAGCGAACAAAAAGAAGCACTAAAAGCCCATGCTCTTTCTGTCCGTCAGCATATAAAAGGGCTGGCAAAAAAAGACTATCAGAATTTAATAGGGGCTAATAGTCTTGATTATGTCTTGTTATTTGTTGCGGTGGAGCCTGCTTTTATTGCCGCCATCGAAACAGATCCTGAATTGGTTAAATTAGCCTTAGACAATAATATTTTACTCGCCAGCCCGACTAATTTGATGATTGCCTTGCGCACGATTGAAAATCTCTGGCGTTTTGATTCTCAAGAAAAAAATGGCCGTTTAATTGCAGCTCAAGCGGGTAAGTTATATGACAAATTGCGTTTATTTAGTCAAAATTTACTTGAGGTTGGCACTCAATTAGGCAAAGCCCAAGATAGTTATGACCATGCGTTAAAGCAGTTTAGTGAGGGCCGTGGTAATTTAATTAGTCAGGCTGAAACCCTCAAAAATATGGGCGTCAGCGTTAATAAACCGCTACCTGAGCAACTTGTTGAGTCCTCTAAAAGAATCATTTAAAGAATGCTTAATGCTTAATGTTTAATAACAATACCATTGCTGTTGCATGTTGAACAGGGTTACCCATTGTTAATCATCGCGCTATCGATGCTTGCGCTAACATTAAAAAAGTATGACCCCTTGTTACTAACGACGCCAAAAATGGCACGTTAGCATCACCACCACGGTTAATATTTCTAAACGGCCCATTAACATACACAATGATAAAATCCATTTTGATGCATCTGAAAAGTGTGCAAAGTTACCCGTCGGGCCAACCTCTGCGACTAAGCCTGGACCAACATTAGAAACCGCGGTTAGGGCTGCTGTAAATGCAGTCATTGCATCCTCACCACAGAGGGTTAATAACAAGGCCGCAATCAAAACGGTGGCTAAATAGGCGAGTATAAATGCAATCAATGAACGTAGAATGTCATCACTCACTAAACGATTATTATATTTTTGTGGAAAGATGCCGTGTGGGTGCATAAGTAGCATCAACTGTCGTTTTAAGAGGCTAAAGGCAATTTGAAAACGGAATATTTTAATGCCACCACTGGTGGAACCTGAGCATGCGCCAGTAAAGAGTAAACCCAGAAAAATCAATACGCTAAAAGGTCCCCATGTGGTGAAGTCATCTAAACCAAAGCCGGTCGTTGTTATCACTGACACGACATTAAATAAACTTAAACGTAGTGCGTCGAACCAATCAAATTGGTCATTAAATACCAGATAAAGGGTTAAGCTTAAGGTCGCAAAGAAGATCACCTTTATAAGGCCTATAATTTGAGCATCTTGGAAAAGAAGCAATAGGTTTCGACGGTGAAAGGCGCGGATAAAAAGAAGGAAAGGTAAGCCACCTAAAAACATAAATAAAATGGCATTCCAATGTGCCGCTTGTGAAAAATTACCCATTGAGTTATCTGATGTGGAGTAACCACCTGTTGAGATCGTTGTCATGGCGTGATTTAAGGCATCAAAGGTGCTCATGCCCGACCAAAGGTAACCAATAAAACAACAAATGCTTAAAAACAGATAAACGATTAAAATATCGAGGGCGACATAACGTGTTTTTGATTGCGCTTTGTCTGACCAGTCGGAAGACTCTGTTTGGAAAAGACGCATACCCCCCACATTTAAAAACGGTAAGATAGCCACGCCCAGCACGATAAAACCAACCCCACCTAACCACTGTAAAATAGATCGCCATAGGAGAATGCTCGGGTGCATGGTATCTAAGCCCGTCAAAACAGTACTGCCTGTGGTGGTAATACCAGACATGGTTTCAAAAAAAGCATCGCTGTAACTGATGTGTTCAATAAACACAAAAGGTAGGGCTGCAAAGATACTAGCAAGCACCCAAACGCCGGTGGTCAGAAGAAACATTTCTCGAACACCCAGTCGAGAACGCTGTTTTTCACCGCCGATATAGATAAATACAAAAGAAGCAAAATGGGTAATGACAATCGCAGTAAGAAATTCCACGCCACCTAAGCTCTGTTGGTAGAAAGCCAGTGCCATTGGAAAGTACATAAAAAAGGCCATTTTTGATAAAACTAAGCCTGTGATAAAAAAGAGCGGACGATAAACCATTGTTAATCCTTAATCAAAGGAAAAAAGGACTGGGTTGAAATAACTTTTCAATGTCGCTAATATATTTTTTATTGACGAGCAGTAAAATGACATGATCATCGCTTTCAACGACCGTGTCATCATGAGCGATTAACACATTGCCATCACGCACAATTGCGCCAATACTGGTACCTGGAGGCAATTTTAAATGAGAAAGTTGCCTGCCCACAACTTTTGATGTCATGTTATCGCCACGGGCAACTATCTCAATCGCTTCTGCAACGCCTTCACGCAATGAATAGACATGTTTTAGATCAGCTTTACGCACGTGTGAGAGCAGAGCGGAGATGGTTGCTTGTTGTGGAGAAATCGCGATGTCGAGAATATTTCCTTGTACCAAGTCAATATAAGCGGTGCGTTGAATAAGCACCATGGCTTTACGTGCACCCATACGTTTTGCCAACATGGCAGACATAATATTGGCCTCATCATCATTTGTCACTGTGATAAAGAGGTCTATTTGTTCAATATGCTCTTCAGCTAATAACTCTTGATCGGAGGAGTCACCACAAAATACAATGGTATTGGACAGTGTTTCAGAAAGGTATTCGGCGCGTTTTAGATTTTTTTCAATCAGCTTGACCGAGTTTTCTTTTTCAAGACGTTTGGCGAGGTTTTCACCAATATAACCGCCACCAATAATCATAATGCGTTTATAGGGGCTTTCCAGTTTTTGCATCTCACTCATTATCGCTTTGATGTGCTGGCTTGCGGTAATAAAAAACACTTCATCATCCGCTTCGATAATGGTTGTCCCCTGTGGTCGAATGGCTTTACCACGCCTAAAAATAGCGGCTACACGAGCTTCAATATTAGGCATATGTTCTTTGAGTGTTGAAATAGCATTACCAACTAATGAACCACCGTAATACGCTCGAATTGCAACTAAACCAACTCTGCCTTCTGCAAAATGGGCAACTTGTAATGCACCAGGATGTTCAATGAGCTGGAATATGTAATCACTTACTAACTTTTCAGGGGCGATGATATGGTCAATTGGGAATGCACCAGACTTAAATAATTCTTTCTCATACATGATCATGCCTTGAGAACGAATTCGCGCTATTTTTTTAGGTACGTTAAATAACGTAAAAGCGATTTGGCAGGCAACAATGTTTACCTCGTCGGAGTTGGTGACCGCAATTAACATATCGGCATCGCCGGCATTTGCTTCAGCGAGGACGATTGGGCTTGATGCATTGCCTTGTACAACACGTAAATCAAATCTGTCTTGCAGTTCTTGAAGATGCTCGTGTGAGGAGTCAACAACGGTTATATCGTTATTTTCACCGACTAAATTTTCAGCGAGTGATGCGCCCACTTGTCCTGCGCCTAAAATAATAATTTTCATTGCTGTTCATTGTCCTGTTGATAGTTAATTAACGCTATAGGTCGATTTATCTATAATGATGGTTGGGTAAAGACTCTCACGCCACGCTATTGTGCTTTTTGAAATTTTGCATAATAGAAACCATCCATTGACTCTTCATTAGGTAATAACTGGCGCCCATTTGTGGTGCTATTATATTGTGCAGATAATGGAATTAAAGTGGCATCGGCCTTACTTTCTAAAAAATGTTTAACTTGTAACTCATTTTCATCGGGTAAAAGAGAGCAAGTTGCATATAACAAAATGCCACCTGGTTTTAATTTTTCCCATAATGCGTGCAGGATATTTTTTTGTAGTAATACCAATTCTGCAATATCACTATCACGACGTAACCAACGGATATCAGGGTGGCGACGAATGACCCCCGTTGCACTGCAGGGTGCATCACATAAAATACGATCAAATAATTCACCTTTCCACCAGCTATCAGGTTTTGACGCATCACCATGAATAACCGTGGCGTGTAAATTTAAACGATCTAAATTTTCTTGCACACGTAGCAAGCGTTTATCATCGGCATCCACCGCCACCATTTGTTTGATCTTGGGTTGCAACTCTAATGTATGGACGGTTTTTCCACCCGGCGCGGAGCAGGCATCTAAAATGAGTTCACCCGCTTGTGCATCAAGGTAGTGCGCTGCTAATTGTGCAGCACCGTCTTGGACAGATACCCAACCTTCAGTAAAACCCGGTAACTTATAAACATCGGTCGCTTTTTCTAAACGTAAGGCATTGTTATTTTCATCATCAAGCGCATTAAAGCTGGTTAAAGTGGCTTCTGTCAACAATGCTTGATATTGCTCACGTGTATGGTGCAATTTATTAACACGTAACCACATTGGCGCTTGTCGATTATTCTCCTCCATAATCGTTGCTGCTTGTTGCTCACCGTAAGCATTCTGTAAGCGTTTTACTAACCAACTTGGATGACAATATTTTAATGACTCTTGCTGATCTGCTTTTTCGATTAATGTTTCTTGCTCACGTAAAAAACTACGTAATACACCATTAACCATGCCTTTCAAGGCGGGTTTCTTGAGAGCTTTAGCCCCATTGACGGTCTCGCCAACGGCAGCATGGCTTGGAATTCGCGTATACAGTAGTTGGTAAAAACCGACTAAAATCAGGAAATGCAGATCGCGTTGTTTACCTTTTAAGGGCTTTTGCATCAATGACCGACAGAAAAAGTCGAGTCTTGGCAGGGTGCGTAACACGCCATAACAAAGCATCTGTAAGAGAGCTTTATCTTTTGGGGCTAAGTCTTGTTGTGCAGTTGGAAGTGCCTGAGAAAGTGATTGCCCTTGCTCGATAACTTTATTGAGTACTTGGGCTGCTAATGCTCGTGTATTCATGCTTGTTCACCTTCTGTGGTCAGTAAGGTGCCTATTGCAAACAATTCACGGCGTGAATTTAATATATCTTGCACGGGCATCGCTTTTTTACCGGCCAGTTGAATCACTTGTAAATTTAAAATTGCGTTGCCCGTACTCACCTGAATACCGCTTTTATCGGCGCTGATAATGGTACCTGCAGGCTCGTTTGTTGCTTGCTTAATAACATTCACTTTATGTACTTTAACGGGCTTGCCGGCAATTTCGAAATAACTCATTGGCCATGGAGTAAATGCACGTACACAACGCTCAATAAAGTGTGCATCGGTTGACCAATCAATAAGTGCTTCCGCTTTACTGAGTTTTTTAGCGTAGTTCGCACGTGTTTCATCTTGTACTTCTGCGTTTAACTCACCCTTAACAAGCTGGGTAATGGTATCAACTAATACCTGTGGGGCTTGTTTTGCAAGTTTTTCATACAGTGAAGCACTGCTTTCATCGCTATCAATTGGACAACTTACTTTGCTGAGCATATCACCCGTATCGAGGCCCTCGTTCATCTGCATAATGGTAACGCCCGTTTCTTTATCTCCTGCCCAAATAGCCCGTTGAATCGGTGCTGCGCCACGCCATCTTGGCAGTAGAGAACCATGCACATTGAGACAACCTAAACGTGGTATTGCTAAAATAGCAGCAGGCAGGATCAAACCGTAAGCGACCACCACCATAATATCGGCATTTAGAGAGGCAAGCTCTGCCACCGCTTGTTGTGATTTGAAATTTTCTGGCTGATAAACAGGTAACGTATGTTCAAGTGCGAGTTGTTTTACCGCACTTGCCGTTAGTTTTTTACCTCGACCCGCGGGTCTGTCGGGTTGCGTATAAACAGCAACGACATTAAATTCAGAGTCAATCAGTGCGCTTAAGTGTTTTGCTGCAAAATCAGGTGTGCCGGCAAAAATGATGTTTAATTTTTCCACTAAAGTGTATTACCTCTTTATAAAAATAAGTATTTATGAAAATTTTGCGTTTTGACGCTGTAATTTTTCAAATTTTGCTTTAATACGTTTCTGTTTAAAAGGTGAAAGGTAATCAATGAATAATTTCCCCATCAGATGGTCTAGTTCATGCTGAATACAAACAGCAAGTAATCCATCTGCATTTAAAACCTGTAATTTACCATTAATATCAAGATATTGAAGTGTAACGAATTCATTTCTTATAATATCAGCGTGTGTGTCAGGGACAGAAAGACAACCTTCTTGTGATTCTTCTTCACCCGATTTTTCTACAATTTCTGGGTTGATAATAATCATTGGTTGGTCACGATCTTCAGATATATCAATCACTACAATACGTTTATGAACATTGATTTGTGTTGCCGCCAGTCCAACACCATTCTCGTCATACATGGTTTCAAGCATATTTGTGGCAATCGTTTTAATCTCTGGCGTGATCTCATCTATAGCTTTAGCAACGGTTCTAAGGCGAGGATCGGGGAAATGTAATACTTCGAGTAAAGCCATAATAATATGTTGCTCTATAGTTAATGTTAAATAAAACTAATTCTATACCTTTGATGCTTGAATATGCAACTAAGCATCAAAGGTTATAATGTGTAAACAAATAGACAGGTAGTTACTGACCAACTGGGGTGGTTATGAAAGTTAAACACGTTGTCTCGCTATTATTAGGTGCCACCGTTTCTTTTGTCACTTTGGCGGATACGTTGTCACTCAAAAAAAATCATCCGCAACGTTATCGGATTGTGGAAGGAGATACCCTGTGGGGTATTTCCGCACGTTTTTTGAATGCACCTTGGTTATGGCCTCGATTATGGCAAGTTAACACCCATGTTGAGGAGCCTCACCTTATTTATCCTGGGGATGTATTAACATTAATTTGGGCTGATGGAGAGCCTCGATTAACACCTAAAAAATTTAAAAAATTATCACCGACAGTCGACTTAAAAAGAAAAAGAAAGGCAATCCCAACGATTCCTTTATCGGTTATTTCCGCTTTCTTATCAAAAGATCATGTTATTGAACCTGCACTTATAGAAAATTCACCTCGGCTGCTGGGAGATGCCATTGGTAGCCCTCGTTTTTTAGAGGGAGATATCTTTTATGCTCAGGGTCAATATATTAAAAATAAGTTGTATGGTATTTATCGTTTAGGCAAAAATTACTCTGACCCTGTGAACGAGGAATTTTTAGGGCAACAATTGATTTTTATCGGGCTCTCTGAGGTCTCTGACAGTCTGAGGGTACAGGGCTCCGATCAATTAACGCCACATTTTCTATTGAGCAGTGCGCGAGAAGCAAAACAGGGGGATCTGATTTTAGCCATTCCAGAGTATGAAACGTTACCTGCTTACTTTTTACCACAGCCGCTATCATCAAACCTTACCGGTTATCTATTAGGTGCATTAAATGGTGCAACGACAATTGGTAAATGGGATTCTGTTGTTATCGATAAAGGTACGCGCGAGGGTGTTCAAATTGGCTCGATGTTCTCTATTATGCGCGGGGTGCTGGCTGTCTTCGTGGATAAGGACAAAATTGAATATCAAGAAGATGCAAGCCGTTGGGATCAATTTAGAGAGGCTGATATCACGCTTCCCGCTGAGCGCTTAGGTGAGATCATGATATTTAAAACCTATGAAAAAGTGAGTATTGGGCTAGTAATGCACAGCACCGATATTATCAGGGTGAATGATAAAATTGAAGGCTTAGAGTTTTAATCACTTGCAGAAAGTCAGCGTATTTTCATTGTGACGAGGAAGGTGCTTATCCAGCAAAATATTTTTGAATTAGATGACATTCCAGCTCTTTCCACTGAGCATATACGATGCTGGATGGCACTCGATGCTATTCCTGCATTACAAAAACGTACTATCTTCAAGTTACTGAGTAAACATCCGCTCCTTGAGTTGTTAGCATTGCCTGTTTCGATATTAAAAAATTACCATTTAAAAGCGCCTCAAATTAATGCCTTGCGCCATCCAGATTGGGCTAAAATAGAGGAGAATATAAGTTGGTTGGAAGCATGCTCAGAGAGAGATATCATTTGTTTTGATGATCCACGTTATCCGCCATTATTAAAACAGATCAGTAATCCGCCGTTATTGCTTTATGTACAGGGGGATATTAGTTTATTAAAAACAGATCAAATTGCACTTGTTGGTAGCCGCAATTGTACTCCCTATGGGCAAGAAAAAGCGTATCAGTTTGCCGCTGAGTTAGCACGATCTGGGCTGACAATCACCAGTGGATTGGCACTTGGCATTGATGGTTTTGCGCATCAAGGGGCATTAGATGCGCAGGGCAAAACGATTGCGGTATTAGGGACGGGTTTGAATAATATTTACCCTAAACGGCATACTCGATTAGCAGAAAATATTATCGCCAATGGTTTGCTTGTTTCAGAGTTCTGGCCAAATAGTCCCGCCTTGCCAAAACATTTTCCTCGGCGTAATCGGCTGATATCAGGGTTATCTTTGGGGGTATTAGTGGTCGAAGCATCACAGCGAAGCGGTTCTTTGATTACTGCTCGTTATGCCAGTGAGCAGAACAGAGAGTTATTTGCTTTACCGGGATCCATTGATAATAGCCAAGCGTGTGGTTGTCATCATCTTATTCAGCAAGGTGCAAAACTGGTTATTAATATTACTGATATTATGGAAGAGTTTTCATTTTTAACCGCAACGAAGCAGACGCTTACAGTACCTGAGGTTGCATTGGCGGAGACGGATCATCCAGTATTAAAGCACATTGATTTTCACCTCACCACACTGGAACAATTGTTGCAACGATCTGGGTTGGAGCTTATCAATTTGCAAAATCAGTTAATAGAACTTGAGATAACTGGTAGAATTACAACGACTGCTGAAGGTTATGTTAGATGTTCCATCAAACGTTAGTCTAAGATTTTGATATTTATGACTATATTACTTTTTCGTCAATAATGTGTATATATAAAAGGTAAAATAATAAAAATGTTTGAAGTGATAATTTATCTATTTGAAAGTTATATGCAGCTCGATCAACTTGTTGAGGTTGATGCACAAGAAGTCACCGACGAATTATTAGAAGAGGGCTTTCAGCGTGCTGATATCTCTAAAGCATTAGCATGGTTAGACCATCTTTCTGGTTTACATGAGCAAGCTGAAGAAAACCGAGTGCAATTTGCACAATCAACTTCACATCGTATTTACAGTGATATTGAGCAATGCCGACTCAATAGTGCTTGTCAGGGTTATATCTATTATTTAGAACAAGCGCAGATTCTAAACAGCTATATGCGCGAAATCGTCATTGATTGTGCAATGTTGTTGGAGCTAAATGAACTAGAATTATATGATCTTAAATGGTTAATATTAATGGTGTTGTTTAATGATCCGGGCAGTGAAGATGAGTTTTTACAGCTAGAGTCTATGTTGATGGACTTTGAAGATGGGTTGATCCATTAAGATGAGCAAAGATGGATTAACAACATCACATGAGAAACAAACGGACTTGTGCCCTGATTGTGGTGCGGTGTTACATATTCGTAATGGTAAACAAGGTGCTTTTCTGGGGTGCACACGTTACCCAGAATGTAATTACCTGCGTCCATTACATGAAAAAAATGAAATAAAAAAAGTGCTGGTGGGTAGCAGTTGCCCACTCTGTAATAAAGAACTGGTGCTGCAGCAAGGGCGTTATGGTTTATTTGTTAGTTGTAGTGCTTATCCACAATGTGGACATACAGCACAACTGACAGAGGCTTCAAGTGAAGATAATAGCGCGTTACATGTCGCCTGCCCAATCTGCAAAAAAGGTAAATTGATGCAGCGCCAATCACGCTACGGTAAAACCTTTTATGCTTGTGATAATTACCCCGATTGTAAATATGTGCTTAATGATAAACCGCTTAATGAATTTTGCCCTGACTGCCATTGGCCGATCACGGTAGAACGGAAAACCGCCGCAAGCTTTCGCATAATATGTCCAAAAAAAGGGTGTGGTTATCGAAGTAAGCCTATATAATCCCCTCAAATTTATGTTCAAATCTGTTCATTTTTAGTAAAATCGCTAGTAAGGATACCACCATGACAAAACCATTTGTTGCTATTTTAATGGGCTCTGATTCAGATCTACCTCTCATGCAGAGTACCATTGAAATCTTAAAATCATTTGAAATTCGCTGTGAAGTGAAAGTGACTTCAGCACACCGTACACCTGCTGCTACACATGCATATGTAACGGATGCAGAGACACGTGGTTGTAAAGTGTTTATTTGTGCTGCCGGTCTTGCTGCGCACTTAGCCGGTGCGGTTGCGGGTATCACTACTCGCCCAATTATTGGCGTTCCTGTTGATTGTGGTCCACTTCAAGGCCATGATGCATTGCTATCAACGGTGATGATGCCTGCTGGCGTTCCTGTTGCAACGGTTGCTATCGGTAGTGCTGGTGCGAAAAACGCGGCTTACTTAGCAGCGCAAATTCTGGCGGTTGCCGATGATGAATTAGCGGCTAAAGTAAAAGAAAATCGTGCTGAAAATGCACGTGCCGTGATCGCGAAAGATGCGGCACTGCAAGAAAAATTAGCAAGCCTGTAATCAGTCGATACGACCTTGACTGATATTGATCTATCTAGCGCCCTGACTGCATTACGCACTCAGGGCGTTATTGCTTATCCCACCGAATCTGTTTTTGGATTAGGTTGTGATCCTGATTGTGATGCTGCGATCCAAAAAATACTCGACCTTAAAAATCGTCCACAACATAAAGGCTTAATTTTAATTGCAACGGATATCAAACAGTTAAGAGATTATGCAGATTTTTCAATGTTAAATACGACGCAAATGAATAATATTGAAAAAACATGGCCAGGACCTTTTACCTGGATAGTGCCAGTACATAAAAATCTGTCACCCTTGATTAGTGGTGATTTTTCGAGTGTTGCCGTCAGAGTAAGCCGTCATCCTATTGTGCAACAGTTATGCCGTCAATTTGGCAAACCTATTATTTCAACCAGTGCGAATCTTTCTGGCTTAACTGCCTGTAGCAATGCACCTCAAGTAAAAAAAATGTTTGCTGATAATGCGCTATTAACAACTATTATTGACGCGAATGTATCGGGGTGTGGTCATCCTTCACAGATTCATGATGCATTAACCGGAAAACGCTTACGTTAATCGATCCTTATTTAGGCATTTTTGTCGGTCTAAAAAGAATATTTTAAGCACTCTTTTTCTCGACATGATCCGCTTCTTTTTCTCTTACTCTCTCTCACAACAATGTAAATTAAATGTTGCTTGAATGTTAAGTGTTACTTTGTATAATGCACCCTCAAATAAATCAGCGCTAGATTTACGTTCTAGTCAGCTAATAAAGGAAACACCATGTCAACGATTGTAGTGTGCGCATTATACCGCTTTGTCGCACTTGATAATTACCAAGAAATTCAACAACCACTGCTTACTATCATGGAAAATAATGATGTAAAAGGCACGCTACTCTTAGCCAGTGAAGGCATTAACGGCACCATTGCCGGTCGTCGCTCTGAGATTGATAATGTGATCAACTGGTTAAAGCAAGACCCACATTTTAAAAATCTCACCACTAAAGAATCCTTTGACGAAACTAATCCGTTTTATCGCACTAAAGTAAAGCTTAAAAAAGAGATTGTTACGATGGGAGTCGAGGGCATTGATCCTAATTACACGGTGGGCAGTTACGTAAAACCACAGGACTGGAATGCATTGATCAGTGATCCAGAAGTCTTGCTGGTTGATACGCGTAATGATTATGAAATTAGCATTGGTACCTTTGCCGGTGCTGTTGATCCAAAAACGTCTAACTTCCGTGAATTTCCACAGTATGTAAAAGATAATCTTGATCCTGAACAACATAAAAAGGTCGCGATGTTTTGTACCGGTGGTATCCGTTGTGAGAAATCGACTGCGTACTTAAAAGAGCAAGGTTTTGAGGAGGTTTATCATTTAGAAGGGGGGGTATTAAAATACCTTGAAGAAGTGCCTGAAGAAGAAACGTTGTGGAAAGGTGAATGTTTTGTTTTCGATAATCGTGTTTCGGTTAATCATCAGTTAGAGAAAGGCCAGTACGACCAATGCCATGGTTGTCGCTTACCGATCACTAAGGAAGATAAAAAATCACCCAAATACATATCGGGTATAAGTTGCCATCATTGTTTTGATGACCTCACAGAGGAACAGAAAAAACGTTTTAGTGAGCGTGAAAAACAGATCCGTTTAGCACAACAACGTGGTCAAGCACATATTGGCGCTGATGCACTAACCCAGCTCGAAAGTAATCGAGAAAAAAAGAAAGCCTTCAAAGCACAGCAGAGGCAGGCTAAATAAAGTGAATAATGACAGCTTTTTTTCTTTAGAATGGGCTGTCATACCTTGTCCTGAAATCGGTGTAATGAGCGATTCTTTACTTAACTTCAGCAGACTGGGAATATTTAGCGGTTAAAGTCTTAAACGTATCCATCGCTTCTAGTTGCAAAAAACTCTGCTTTAATTTTTCAATATCAAGGTATGAATTACTTTCTTTAGAGACTTGAATCCAAGGTGTTCTAGCTTCAAGGAATATAGGCTCACTCAAGAGAATCTTTATATTATCTTCTTTTTCTATTTTTAGTATGGCACTTTGGAGGGTTTGCTTTGTGCCAATCATCGCATCCGCACGACCTGCAATTAACATCTTAATACCTAAGGTATGACTGTTAACTTCATATTGAGTAATTGTTTTGTCATTATTTATTTCATCATAAAAAACCCCACCACGTAAGTGAAGTATTGTCTTTCCTGATAAATCAGCTATATTTTTGAATGGTTTTCCTTGTAAACTGATGATGACAATTTGTTTTGAGGGTAATGGTGCAATGTAATTGACATAATTGTGCATGCGTGAATCTTGATACATAATGGTGAGGTCTATATTGCCATACTGTATTTCTTTACGGACACGTGCGTAGGGGGTAATTGTATTGTTA
>JBAHZV010000133.1:0-8731 GCA_037132845.1 Psychromonas sp. | reverse complement strand
TGTAAAAAATTAACATTTAAATTTGACTGAACAACCAAGATCAAGATAAGGTGTTGCTTCCATTGGATATCGTCTTTAAAACGATGCATTTATATTATTTATGAATGTTTGGGAACTTGGTCAAAACCCAAGGCTGCCCCCGCAACGGTAGAGCAATTTTAACTTTTTTGCTAAGCCCGGATACCGAACCATTGGATGATACTTGCCTAAATGCAAGTACCCAGGTGTTGCGGAGGGCGTCATCGACAGGTCTGTTTTTGTAAAGATAATTTTTTTTGCAACGATGCCTCCTCTTTACAACTCCGCCTTTTATTTACTAAGACGGAACTTTCTCTATGTTAGTGGCAAAAACAATTATATCGGCTACATTTCCTATATCAGGCGCAACAATAAAAGCATTTTTTAAGACGCTGATTTTAGCCATTAGTTGGGCTTTTTCTTTCTCCGCACATGCTCACTTTCAACTGCTTTATACGCCTGAACTCGCACATAAAAAGGGAGGGGAATTAAATTTTAAAATGCCCTTTAGCCATCCTGCATCGAGTGGGCATGTGATGCCGATAGATCCGCCAGAAATGTTTTATATGATAAAAAAAGGCAAAAAAACGGATTTAATTAATCGCCTTACTGAGATTCAATGGTCAAGTGCCATTGACAGCGGTGCGGCATATCAAGCACAGGTTAAACTTCGTGGTTTAGGTGATTATCTCTTTATTATGCAACCGGCACCATATTTTGAAGCATCAGAAGATATCTACATTCAGCAAATTACTAAAACCATTGTTAATGTAGGTAATTTACCAACAGATTGGCATAACGATTTAGGTTTAAACGCTGAAATTGTGCCCTTAACCAAACCCTATGCAATCTATGCAGGGGGGATTTTTAGTGCCGTGGTTAAGTCCAATGGAAAACCTGTGCCGTTCGCTTACATTGAAGTTGAATTCTTAAATTTCCCACCACAAATGAAAAATAACCAGTTTGCAAAAACGCCTATTATAGGTGCAGATGCCGACCGCTTTGTTAGCCAATCTATTTATGCAGATGCCAATGGAACCTTTCATTTTTCGTTGCTTAAAGCGGGGCAATGGGGCTTTGCTGCACTTGGTGTGGGTAGCCAAAAGACCTATAAAAATAAAACCTTATCACAAGATGCGGTTATTTGGGTACAAGTCAATAAATTACCTTAGTTTAGGCTGTAACGACATGACATTTGATCTTTCATTAAAGGGCACATTATGCATATTGTAGATGGTGCGTTATCGGCTCCGGTATTAGTGAGTGGTGCTGTACTGGCGATTATTGGGGTCGCGATAGGCCTTAAAAAAATGGATTATGACCACCTGCCTTTAGTAGGCGTACTCGCATCTTTGTTTTTTATTGCATCGTATATTCATTTGCCACTGGGTTTTTCCAGTGTGCATCTCATCATGAATGGCTTGTTAGGCATATTATTAGGCTGGGTTGCTTTTCCGGCTTTACTGGTGGCGTTGTTATTACAAGTTATCTTTTTTGGCTTTGGCGGATTACTGGTATTAGGGGTGAATACCCTTAATATTGCCTTACCTGCGGTGATTGTTTATTACCTTTGCTATCACGGTGTACGGGGTACAAGTTCAAAAAAAGCAGCGCTCTGGGGCGCGTTTGGTGGCGCGCTAGCCATTGTGATCACCGCTATTATGGTGGCCTTTTCGTTAGCATTATCGGGGGAGTCCTTTTTGCTGGCTGCCAAAGCCGTATTACCGGCTCATGTCCCGATTATGATTATTGAAGGTTTTGTTTCTTATGCTGCTGTGTACCTTATCCATCGGGTTAAACCAGCGTTTTTAGATAAGGAACTACGCTCATGAAATACTTACTGACCTTTGTTGTGTGTACTTGTCTCAGTGTCAACCTCTTTGCTCACAATGTGGTTGGTGGTGTTTATGCCAGTGGTGCAGATATCGAGGGCGAAGTGGGATTTTCTAATGGTGTCATGGCGAAAGCGGGCACTTTAGTCAAGGTTTTTGATCAAGCGGGCACCCCACTGGGTGAAGTACAAACCGATGAAGATGGCTATTTTGTGTTTCGCGCCACACGTCATATTACTCATGTATTTGATATTAACATGGGTGCTGGTCATATCATTAAACTCGAACTACCGGCTACCGAATTGCCCGACAGTTTAGTAGGACAAGCCGCAAGCTCTGACGTTAAAGCGTCAATATTAACCACGCCACTAGCTCGTCTTGATGGGCTGGATGTAGATGGGTTGAATTTAGCACGCTTAGAAACCGCCATTGCTAAACAAATAAAACCCCTGCGTCGGGAAATCAATGCGCTCAAAGAAAAGTCCGGTTTGCGTGATATTATCGGTGGCATTGGTTACATTTTTGGTTTGTTAGGCCTCGTGGCATTATTACGTGAACAGCGATTAAAGGGTAAAAAATAGTGTCACAAGGATTTGAACACAGTGCCTCTTCATGGGCAGGGCAGTCGTTAAAACATCAAGCTTGCATCATTGATAGCATTGATGCACGCACACGGATTGTTTGCGCTGGGTTGTTTGCACTGGTTGTGGTCTCAAGTGTCAAATTTGTGCCGGTATTAATAGGGCTTGCTGGTGCATTACTGCTCGTAAACGTTGCTAAACTGAATATTAAACGTACCTTTCGCCGTGTTATTGCGATGGACTTTTTTATGCTCATGCTGATTTGTGTTTTGCCTTTTACGACACCCGGTGAGCCAATGTTTCATCTCTTTGGATTGGTGGCTAGCTGGCAGGGGTTATGGCATGCATTACAGATCACTGCAAAAGCGAACGCGGTATTATTAATGCTTTTTTCTTTAGTGGCAACCATGAGCGCCACCACCTTTGGGCATGCATTAGCACACCTTAACGTTCCTGATAAATTGGTACATTTATTATTGTTTATGGTGCGTTATCTTGATGTCATTGGCCAAGAGTATAAAAAGATGCGCCGTGCTATGCAGGCCCGTGCTTTTGTACTTGCTACTAATCTGCATACTTGGAAAAGCATTGGTTATCTGTTTGGCATGTTGTTGATCCGCTCTGTGGAGCGTGCCGAGCGTATTTTAGATGCCATGAAGTGCCGTGGTTTTTGTGGTCGTTTTTATCTCAATGATGAGATGAAAATAGGCCGTAAAGATATTGTGTTTAGTGTGATTTTTTTATGTTTTTTAATACTGTTAATAGGACTCAATATTGATGACTTATTCAAGTAAAGCACTTATTCAAATCAATAACCTACATTATGCTTATCCACGTCGTGATGCAGTATTAACCGCCATTGATTTTAGCCTGAAAGCAGCGGAGCGAGTGGTTATTAATGGCGATAATGGTGCAGGGAAAACCACATTATTGCACCTTATTGTCGGATTGAAAAAAGCCCAAAAAGGAGACATTTATGGTTTTGGTGCGTTATGTAAAAGCGAGCAACAGTTTACTAAATTACGCACTAAAGTGGGCCTGTTGTTTCAAGATCCTGATGACCAACTATTTTGTCCAACCGTACTGGAAGACTTGATGTTTGGACCACTCAATCTCGGTTTTACTAAAAAACAAGCGATTGAAAAATCGATGAAAATATTACACAGCTTAGGTCTGCAAGGTTTTGAGTCACGTATCACCCATCAGCTTTCAGGTGGTGAAAAACGCATGGTCACACTCGCCAGTGTGTTAGTGATGGAGCCTGAAGTGCTGATGTTAGATGAACCCACCAATGCTTTAGACCAAAAAGCCAAATTACGTTTATTACATGTTTTACAAGCTTTGCCACAGGCGATGATCATCATTTCACACGATAAAGTCTTTGTTGATCAATTGGCAACCCGTGAACTTAATTTAGAAAATGGACAGTTGAGTGACGTTGATCTTAAAAATGTTGCCGTGGCCTAGGGAGTAATGATGCAGAATAAACGTTTTATCTTTCCTTTTAGTGCCGTACAAGGGCAGCCTTTATTTAAGTTGGCATTGTTACTGGCGACGGTAAATCCTTTAATAGGTGGGGTATTAATTTCAGGACCTCGAGGCAGTGCTAAATCAACACTGGCACGTGGTGTGGCGGATTTATTACCCGTTATAACAGACAGTGATCCACAATTTGTAACCTTGCCATTAGGTGCGACGGAAGAGATGTTAGTGGGTACGCTTGATTTAGAAGCGGTTCTTGCGGATAAGACTTTAGCCTTTTCACCGGGTTTATTAAAAAAAGCACATGGTGGCGTGTTGTATGTTGATGAGGTTAATCTGCTCCCAGATTATCTTGTGGATCAATTATTAGATGTGGCCAGCAGTGGTATTAATATTATTGAGCGTGATGGCATTAGTCATTCTCACGCCGCCTCTTTTACCTTAATTGGCACCATGAATCCCGATGAGGGGGAGTTACGTGCACAGCTGCAAGACCGTTTTGGTTTGATGGTTGAGTTGGATAATATTTACAGCATAGAAGAGCGTATTGCCATCATCAAAGCACGTCAAGCCTTTGAAGATAACAGCGTTGCTTTTTGTGAAAGTTATCAGGTTGAGCAAATTTTATTACAGCAACAAATTAGTGATGCACAGAAATTATTACCTCTGGTGAGTTGCAGTGATGCTTGTTTTGTTGAGATTGCGACCCGTTGTCAACAGGCGCAGGTTGAAGGCTTGCGCGCGGATATTATGATGCATCGTGCTAGCCTCACTCATGCCGCATGGTGTGGACGAAGCACGGTCACATTAGAAGATATTCATCAGGTTGCACCACTGGTATTATTACATCGTAGTCAAACAGGCACGCCCCCACCGAAAAATCCTAACAGCGACAATCATCACGGTGATAATAAAGATAATCATAACCGCGATAATAAAGGTGGTTTTACGCGTCCTAAACCTGAAACTAATCAACATAAAAACGCCACGGGCAATGACAAAAATAATAACGACAATGGCAATAATAGTGACAATAATGACAATAGCAACGAACATAATAGTCGCGATAATGACAACCGTCAGCACGATACAAAGGCACAAGACAGTGGTGAGTGGGGCGCAATGGCTGCACAAAATGGCGAAGCACAAAAGAGCCAGCAAGCAGAGCCAATATCACTTCTTGAGCTAACAAATTCTCACTCACGGTCCACTTTTAACCAAGATTCATACAGTAATCGTCATGGAAATAACAATAAAGGTCAGAAAAAGTCCACTATCAACAGTCACCGACCTGATTGGTTTTTAACGCTCTCGCGCAGCTTAGGGCAGTGGCCTCCGGCGCAGTTGGTGTTCAAAAAAATGACCACTGGCGAGCAGAAATTGCATCTTATTTTATTGGATACCTCCGCATCGACACTGACCGACAGTTTATCCGCCGTGGCAAAATCCGTGGTGATGAATATCACCCAAAATGCCTATCTACAACGTGATAAAATGAGTTTGCTAGGGTTTGGTAATGAGCAAATAGAAACCATTATTAAACCCGGTCGCGCGCCTAAACAGATCGCGTCTTTATTGGATAATATCAGCGCATTGGGTGGTACACCACTACGCTTGGTATTACAAAAAGCGGCACAAACGATTAAACAGTTTAGCCAGCAGTATCCGAGTTTATCGTTGTGTTGTTATCTTATTACTGATGGGCGCAGTCGCTTCGATATCAGCGATCTTAAACTGCGCGTACCAACCCTCTTAATTGACATAGAAAAATCGCCAATAAAACGCGGTCGAGGTCAAGTATTGGCGCAACAATTAGATGCGCAATACTTCGCCTTGCAAGGATAAAACATGATCAAAAAAGCAACTTGTCCGGCGCTATTTTTAGCCGCACCCGCTTCAGGACAAGGCAAAACGACCATTACCGCCGCCCTTGCTCGTTATTTTAGGCATCAAGGTAAAGTGGTGCGGGTCTTTAAAACCGGACCAGATTATTTAGACCCGCAAATATTAGCGCAGGCTTCGCATGCGCATGTTGAACAATTAGACATGTGGATGGCAGGCGAAAATTATTGCCAACAGAAACTCTATGAAGCCGCCCTTGAAGCGGATCTTATTTTAGTGGAAGGGGCAATGGGATTGTTTGATGGTGAGCCCTCCAGTGCTGATTTAGCGGCGCGTTTTAATATTCCTGTGGCATTGGTGATGGATGTAAAAGGCATGGCACAAACGGCGGCTGCCGTTGCCATTGGTCTGGCTAATTACCGTGATGGCGAAAACTCAGCCTACCAATGTTGTGGTTTAATCGCTAATAACTGCAGTAGTGATCGTCATGCACAACTGATACGTGAAGCGCTATCGGATAAATTACCTTTATTGGCTTGTTTAGAAAAAGATGAAAAAATTGCCTTACCTGAACGCCATTTAGGGTTAGTGCAAGCCTCTGAAGTCTACCAACAATTAGAAGAGAAGTTTACCTTAGGTTGTCAATGGTTAGAGGAGGGAGTGCAACGTGCAAATTCAGCGAGTCCGTTATTATCCTTGCCCGCGGATGTCGATTTTTATGCGGGCGAGGCACAAAAGGTCAGTACCTTACTTAGCGGAAAACGTATTGCTATTGCTCGAGATCGTGCTTTTAGTTTTATCTACCAAGCCAATACACGATTACTTGAACAAATGGGCGCGACGTTGCATTACTTTTCACCTTTAACAGACAAACAGTTACCACCCGCTGATGCCTTGTGGTTACCCGGTGGTTACCCAGAGTTATATGCGTCACAACTGGCAGAAAATAATCACTTACAAGCACAAATTTATGCGTTTTATCAGGCAGATAAACCTATCCTTGCAGAATGTGGTGGTTTCTTATATTGCCTTAATGAACTTATCGATTTAGATGAGTTAGCCCATAAAATGCTCGGGTTATTAGCCGGGCGTGGCAGCATGTCTGGTAAGCGAGGCTGTCAGGGTATGCAAAAAGCATTATTACCTGAAGGTGAAATTCATGGCCATGCACATCATCGTTCACGCGCCATTATGCAAATAGAGGCGATGGGATATGGGCAAAGGCAACGTCATCCTGCACCAGGCGAACCTATCTACCGAGCGAAAAAACTGACTGCCAGTTATTTGCATTTATTTTTCCCATCAAACCCGCCATTAATTGCGGATCTGTTTAATGGCACCTTATTGGAAGCGGATAAAGTGCAATTGGCGAAATGGGAAAATTATCAACATGCATCCTCACAACAACAGACTAAGTAGTTATTATGTGGCCAGAATCGAGTGAAACAGCACAACCATTACGTAATGGTTTAACCACCGGAAGTTGCGCAACCGCTTGTTGTGTGGCGGCGGTGCGCGCGTTACTGGCAAACAAACAGCCCTCGTCGGTGGAAATTACCCTGCCACGTGGTGAAAAATTTGATTTGGATATTATCGAGTATCAGTTAATTGATGGTGGTATACGCACGGCCACCATCAAAGATGCAGGGGATGATCCCGATGCCACCCACGGTGCGACGGTGTTTGTTGAACTGCGTTTAAGCACTGACAAAGGTATTCATTTTCAAGCGGGCTCGGGGGTTGGCACCGTTACCCGTGAGGGGTTGGTGCTTGGCATTGGTGAGCCAGCGATTAATCCGGTGCCACGCAAAATGATGTCCGATCACCTTAATCGCTATGCGTTGGCTTATCAGTACCAAGGTGGTTTTATTGTTTGTGTTGGTATCATTAATGGTGAACAGATAGCAAAACATACAATGAATGGCCGTTTGGGCATACTCGGTGGTCTTTCTATTTTAGGTACAACGGGCATTGTACGTCCTTATTCCTGCGCTGCTTATATTGCGTCAATCCATCAAGGTATTGATGTGGCAAATGCGAATGGCGTGCATCATCTTGCCGCTTCAACGGGCATTGCCAGTGAACGTGCTATTAAAGATTATTATCAAATGAATGATATCAGCTTGATAGAAATGGGCGACTTTGTTGGTGCCATGCTGAAGTATCTACGGCGTGGCAAAAATGCGCCAAATATTAAAAAACTCAGCATCAGTGCGGGGTTTGGCAAATTGACTAAATTGGCCAATGGGCACCTTGATTTAAACAGTCGTCAGTCCAGTATCGACTTTTTGCAACTGGCTAATATTGCCAAAACACGTGGTGCATCAAAGCAATTACAAGATGATATTGTTGCTGCTAATACCAGTATTGAGGTGTTAAATAAAACCCAGCAAGCGGGCCTTGATATTGCGACGCTGATTTGTCAACAGGCCTTAAAAGTCGCACAGGAAATAGTCCATGAATCGATTGACGTTGAAGTGTGGGCGGTGGATAGAAAAGGGTGTTTTATTGCAAACAGTCAGGGTGAAATATTCAATCAGCAGGTAAATAAATGAAAATATTAATTGTTGGTGGCACCGCGGACGGACGCCACTTGGCGAGTGTGTTACATGATTTAGGTTTTGAACTGACCTATAGCATTGCTGGGATTGTGCGTAAAGCGTCGTTACCTTGTGCTGTTGTGAGTGGGGGATTTAGCCAATTTGGTGGGCTACAGCAGTACCTGCTGGATAACCTGTTTACCCATATTTTTGATGTGACCCACCCCTTTGCACAAAAAATGAGTGATAAAATCGCCCAAGTCAGCGCTGAATTATCGCTCCCTGCGATTCGTTTTCAGCGTGCGCAGTGGCAGAAAATGGAGGATGATCAGTGGATTGAAGTAACCCAATGGGACGAACTGATTAAAAAAGTGAGGCCATTTGAATCGCTGTTTATTACCGCTGGTCAGGTAAAGCAACATGTTATCGATCAATT
>JBAHZV010000120.1:0-8145 GCA_037132845.1 Psychromonas sp. | reverse complement strand
GAAGTGTATGTTTCTCATCAGCTAATATAGAGAACGCAATAGACCGCTTACTTATACCAAAGGAACTAAAAAGGTGATCACCCTCGCTTGTTTAAATCAACCTTAACTGCGTTGTGAGTTTTGAAGTGAGGATAACTATCTTCTGCAACTCACGCCTTGTTACCGTTAATTTATCCTTCGCAATCATTGATCACTTAATTAATTCCTTTGGTATTAGAAGTAAGTTTGCAAGATATGTTTTACTTTATAATTATGGTCAATCATTAAAATATTGCGCCATTTATCAAAAGTTAAACAAGGGTGTGAAGTTGAAAAAGCAATCATATCTCCTACTTTAATATCTGCATTTTCAGGAAATTTTAGAAAAGCGTGCTGATCCATTACGGCTGTCACTTTCCATTCTTTATCTACGCAAGTCGGTTTTTTTTCACTACCTTGTGGCCTAAAGAATAATTCAGGAATCGGCATGCCATCATCAAAAGCAACATCTCTCTTGCCCATACCAATAACGGCCAAACCTGACTCGGGTATTGATTGCACATAAGCCCATACTTCTAAAGTTGATTGTAAATCACCAGCTAAGTCACAAGCTAATTGACTGCGTTTTAGTACTTCATTTTGGGCATCTTGGTATATGCCGGTATCATGAATAAGATAACAACCAGGACGGATAACCGGAATAATAGCTTCATCTAATTGTGCTTCAATAAATGCGTCAGAAACAACATCGTACCAAGCACTGCCAGCGCCCGTTAAGATCACTTTTTCAGATGAAAATTTATTCTTAGTGAGTAAATCATTACTAATATTAATTACCCATGCTAAAAATTTACGGACTTGGCTTTCTGCATTGTCACCATGAATCACACCTTCATAGAACTCAATCCCCGATAATAATAAGTTATCATGCTGATCAATTGCCTCGATGACAGCTTCTATTTGTGCTGTTGTTCGGCAACCACAACGCCCACCGGGTACTCCAATTTCCAATAAAATATTAAGATCTAAGTTTATATTTTTAAAGAACCTGCCAAGTTGGTTTACATTATCAACAGAATCAACCACACAATAAAACTCAAAATCGTTATGCACCAGCAAGTCTGCAATTATTTGCATATTTTGCTTACCAATTAGTTGGTTTGCCATCAAAACCCGCTTAATACCATGTTCATATGACACTCGTACTTGCTGGGCTGTCGCAAGCGTCATGGCCCAAGCACCTGAGTTAATCTGTTGTTTGAACAATTCAGGGGTCATGGTGGTTTTACCGTGGGGGGCAAGTTTTACCTTGCTAGTATCAGAAAAGCGTTGCATCCAACGCAAATTATTTTCAATACGTTGCTGATAAAGCACGGCAACGGGCAAGCTCACATCCTCCGCTAGAATATCCCAAGCTGGGTTATCTGATTTTCCTAAACCTTTAGTGAGTGGCGATATTTTATTTGTATCAAACATGAAATTTCCTTTAACTTACTGTCGAAATGAAGGGTATTTTTTTTGCACTTAGTAAATAGGAGGGTAAGCGCGGTAATAAAGCAGGATAAAATAGACTAACTGAAGAATATTCATGCTAAATATATTTTATTTTTTCTGTTATTAACGATAAAAAACCTAGTCATTGACTAGGTTTTTTTTTATCATTAAGGTTTAAGTCTTAATTATTGTAAGTAAGTTGACGCATTTGCTTTCTTAACTTCACTTAGGAAAAGGTTCAATAGCTCTTCACCTTTTTTTCCATGTGTTTCTTTAATATAAGATATAATACCTGGTTGTGTGGCATTACGCATTTCAGCACGCTGCTTGTCTGTTAACGCGTTGACTTTCATTTTTTTCTTTAATCCCGCTAAACCACGATCTTCAGATGCTTCGATTAAACGTGATAAACCGCGACTAGCACTTAAAGCAATTTCCACCGCATTACGAACAATTTTTTGTTGCTCAGTCGTTAAACTCTTAAAGAATTTCTTATTAAGCATAAAGGTATAAGGTGCAAATAAATGATTGGTTAAGGTTAAGTAATCCTGAACTTCATAAAATTTAGCAAAGGAAACCGTTGGTATTGGGTTCATTTGACCATCAATTACACCTGTTTGCAGTGATGAATATACTTCACCCCAAGCAAGAGGGTAAGCTTGTGCGCCAAGAGATTGCAAGATTTTTTGGTGCGTTGGTAAAGTCATCGTACGGATACGCAAACCTTTAAAATCTTCTAACTTTTCAATGGCGTGTTTAGAGTTGGTGATTGAGAAAAAGCCACCTGTATCTGGGAAACCTAATATTTTAACATCTTTTAATTCAGCTTCGATGTCTGTTGCCAATGCTTGACCAAATGGACCATCTAATACTTGGTAAGTTGATGCATTATTATCAAAAGCAAAAGGTACATCTAACACTCCGATACGAGGATAATAGCCAGCAAGTGCCCCTACTGATGCTAAGGTCGCTTGTATTTGTCCATCCCGAACCATTTGAATATGCTCACTGGCAGAGCCTAATTGATTACTTGGAAATATTTGTACTTTAATTTCACCATTAGACGCTGTTTCAACGATATTTTTAAACACAGCAGTAAAAGCATGAGCGGGGTTTTCCATCATGTCTGCGGTATTATCATGAGCAAAGCGTAACACTTTTGTTGCCATCGCAAAGGGTGCCGTGACTAAACTTGCAACTAATGCACTTGCAACTAAGGTTTTCTTTAAATTTTTCATTTGTACTCCGTTAATTTCAGTGGGTGGTTTGCGTAAAACAAGGGTTAATAACCAAGCAGTCTTGGAAGAAATAAAACAACATCGGGTGAATAAGCAATGGCAAAGAGCAACATCACTTCACCAATTAAAAATGGCATCAGTTCTTTGGCAATACCTTCAATTTTGGTGCCGGTAACCGAAGACAAAACAAATAAACAGGCACCTATGGGAGGCGTCATCAGAGAGATATTTAATGCTAAGATGAAGACAATACCTGCATGAAGAGGCTCCATACCAATTTCAGCGGTCAGTGGAATTAAAATTGGGGCTAAAATAATTAGCATGACATTAATGTCCATGATCATGCCGATGGTTAATAATAAAGAGATAATCAAAAGCAAAATAACATGTGGATTAGAAGAAAGTGAGATCACCGAATCGGCAATCAATTGTGGGATTTGGTTAAAGCTTAACCACCAACCTAAAATGGATGCTGCACCAATAATCAGGTAAATGACCGCAGAAATTTGCGACGTGCGTACAATCATTGTGTACAAAGCTTTGATGCTTAAATTATGATACACAAAAGTACCTATAATTAATGCATATGCAACGGCAATAGAGGCCGCTTCTGTTGGCGTTACTATGCCAAAGACAATCCCTCCCAGAATGATTAAAGGCATTAATAGCGCTAAAATGGATTGTCTAAAGTTCAATAGAACGACCGCCAGTGATGCTTTTTTATTCTTTTTTGGTAAATTTTTACGTTTACCTGTTGCCGCAATAATTGCCATACACACTAAACAAATCAAGATGCCTGGTAAAATGCCAGTTGCAAATAAGCCACCAATCGAAACACCCATTAATGAACCATAAACCACCATTAATCCCGAGGGTGGTATTGTTGGACCAATAATTGAGCCGGCAGCGGTTACCGCACATGCATACTCTTTACTGTAACCCTGTTTCTCCATTGCTGGCACTAAGGTGCGTCCAAATGCGGCCGCATCTGCCGTGGCGGATCCGGTCACTCCAGAGAAGAAAACCGATGCCACCATATTAGATTGAGCAAGCCCACCACGAAAGTGTCCCACTAATGATTCAGCCAATGCGACCAAACGACTTGTAATGCCAGTATGATTCATAATTTCACCCGCAAGGATAAAAAATGGCATCGCTAAGAAAGGAAATATATTTAATCCATTAAAAATTCTGCTGGGTGCGAGTGAGGCAAAATGCTGCCCGCCCATATCAAATAAACCGCTTAACCCGGCGACACCTAAAGCAATAGCAATCGGTGCACCAAATAACATTAGAAAAAGAAAAATAAGGCCAACACTCATAACGACACTCCTTGCTGCTCATCTGATTTAGCTGAAAAACTTAATTTGAAAGTATAAATATCTTCGATAAGAACGAATAACCCTTGAATACCTGACAAAAAGAAGGTGACGGGCACCGCTGCATAGGCATAAGACATAGGCAATGCAAAGACAGTGGAGACTTGGCTCGCACCTTTTAGGGTAAATGTGTAACCTAAATAAGCAATATAAAAGAAGAAAGCACAGGTTAATGCACCTATCGCAAGTTTAACCATACTTTGTATTTTTTTAGGGAGGCGTTCTGTAACAAGGACTAAGCCCATATGTTCTCTGCCCGCTGTACAGCAGGGTACTGCCATTAAAATAGCCCAAATCATGATGTAACGGGCGAGCTCTTCTACCCAGACTAATTGCCATTGAAATACGTACCTATCTAATACACCAACCCACACATCAAGAATTAATAGTGTGGTTAATACTGCGACACAAAGCTGATTTACTTTGTTTAGCCATTCTTTTGTTTTTGTTATTCTGCTACCCGGTAATGCCATGTTTCTTATCCTTCATAATATGCGCTCTTTCATGCACGACAATCTTTCTATTGGTCAGACTCCGCTCCCCATCTGGAAAACGAAATCTTACTTATAAAGTATTTTCTTATCCGAGATACCCATCACAAAAAACATTAGTCATGATAGTTTCTATCATAATTTGCCGTATTTTTGGTAGCGTGTGATGATGGTCACGTATTTATTTTGAGGTGTGGTTTTAGATAACTAGCCAGTCAATTCCAAGGGGGTTTGATTAATATCAGGTAATAAAAGCAAGTAAATACTGCCCCGATCACAGCACTGTTCGATAGTGGTAATGAGCTGTATTCCCCTGTCTAAACAATGGCTAGAGGGACCTTTTTCGGGTGTTGATGCTTGTCGTTATTGGTTTGGTGGTGGTTTTTTGTTTGTATGGTCATAAAATAAATAATGTTACCTTTCTATTGAATCTAATTTGTTGAGCGCTTATTACTTATTCGGTAAAATGGAATATGCGTTTGGTGGCACTTTTTATTTTAGGCGATTAAAAATAGCTTGAAAATCTCATTCACTCGAGGTAGTGTTCCATTTATGATAGAAACTATCACGAAGTTGGTGGTTGAATTTCTTTGTAACTAGTGGGTGTTAGTTGCATGTTTTTTTAGGATGAAAAAATGAACATAGATATTCTTTCTCAAATATCAGAACGTTATAGTGCGTTAAGGAATGCAGAAAAAAGAGTCGCCAGATTTATTCTTGAGGATTTAAAAAAAGCAACACAGTCTAGTATCACTCAATTGGCATCCGAGGCAAGTGTAAGTGAAGCAACAATCACTCGATTTGCGAAAGCAGTGGGGTGTGAAAACGTTCGTGATTTGAAAATGAAATTAGCGCAATCATTGGCTGTTGGTCAACGTTTTATAGATGAATCAGGAGACGAATCCGCTACAGATGATGACGAAAAAGAGATACAAGGTGTTTACGAGTCGATTAAACATTCAATGGATTTAAACAGAAAAATAGTTAACAGCGAAGACATACAAAGAGCGGTATATCTCCTACATAATGCCAGACAAATTATTAGCATCGGAATGGGGGGCGGATCAACGATTGTCTCTCAGGAATTCCAATACCGTCTTTTTCGCCTAGGTTATGCGGTGACAGCTTATAATGATGGATTACTTAGTCGCATGGTAGCGGCCACCGCGGATCGCAACGATATATTGTTTATGATATCGGCCACGGGCCTCACATTTGAAATTGTAGAAACGGCTAAACTAGCGAAACAATATGGTATTAAAATTATTTCAATCACGCCTAAGGGTACTCCTCTGGCCGATCTTTCAGATTTAACCTTTCCAATAGTGAATAGAGAAACTGATTTTATTTATAGGCCGTCGGCCTATCGTTATGCCATGTTAGCACTTGTTGATGTTATTTCTATGAAGTTAGCGGTTACCTATAAAAGACGCTCTAGAGAACGATTAAGACGTTTGAAATTAGCATTAGATGCACATCGAGGAGGAGATGGCAGACAACCTTTAGGTGATTAAGTTGTTTGTTTTTCCAAGGCAGAAAGTAAATGAATTTTGATAAAATAATATACAATGCAATGATCATTAATGGCAACAATGAAGATGCTTATCGAGCGGATGTTGCTATTAGCGGTGATAAAATAGTCGCTATTGGTGATCATAATAAAAGTACCGCAGACATTAAGATAGATGCGCAAGGTAAGGTACTTGCACCTGGTTTTATTGATGTGCATACACATGATGATACCAATGTTATCCGTATGCCAGAGTGCTTGCCAAAAATAAGCCAAGGAATTACCACGGTTATCGTTGGAAATTGTGGAATCAGTGCTTCCCCTGCATTACTCACTCAAGATCCTCCTGATCCAATGAACTTATTAGGAAAGCAGGAAGACTTTAAGTACGCAACTTTCTCTCAATATGCTCAAGCGGTCAATGCCGCTCAACCCGCTGTCAATGTTGGCGCTTTAATTGGTCATACAACACTTCGAAATAATGTCATGGATGATTTATTTCGTAGCGCAACTGACGATGAAATTATGTTAATGAAGTCATCTTTAAAGCAGGCATTGCAAGAAGGAGCCTTAGGCATGAGTTCAGGTTTAGCCTATGCCAGTGCAAATTCATCAGCAGAAAGTGAAGTGCTAAGCCTCAGTGAAGAGTTGGCTCATTTTGGGGGGATTTATACCACCCATATGCGCACTGAATTCGACAGTATTTTAGATGCGTTAGACGAATCATTTCGTGTTGGTCGTCATGCAAAAATTCCAGTCATTATTTCACATTTAAAATGCGCCGGCGCAGGTAACTGGGGGAGAACAGTTGAAGTTCTTGAAAAAATGGAAAAAACCGTCAAAGAGCAAGATATTGCCTGTGATTGTTACCCTTATTCAGCAAGCTCTTCGACATTAGATCTTAAACAAGTTACCGATGAATTTGATATTTATATTACCTGGTCAGGGGCTCGCCCTGAGTTAGCTGGAAAAATGTTAAAAGAAATTGCCAGCGACCTTCATTTATCTTTGCTTGAAACGGCTAAAATATTACAACCAGCGGGTGCGGTTTACCATAATATGCACCCCGAAGATGTTGAACGGGTATTAAAATATCGTCTCACCATGATTGGCTCTGATGGTCTACCTAATGATCCACATCCACATCCGAGATTATGGGGGGCTTTTCCAAGAGTTCTTGGTCATTATTGTCGTGATAGAAAAATATTTCCATTAGAAACCGCTGTTCATAAAATGACCGGTTTGTCTGCCAAACGCTTTAATTTACCTGGCCGTGGAGAAATTAAGGTCGGTAATTATGCAGATTTAGTGCTCTTTGATAAAGATGAGATTAAAGATGTTGCTGATTTTGAAACCCCAATCGCAGTGGCAAAAGGCATTAAGTTTGTCATGGTAAATGGACAATTCGCTTATAACGTCGAACAGGGAGTCATTAATCGCTCTGGTCGTTTCCTCACTCGCGCGACTGAATAAAACAGAGTTACAACAGAGTTAAAACAGAGTTAAAATAGAGTTAAAACAGAGTTAAAATAGAGTTAAAACAGAGTTAAAATAGAGTTAAAACATAGCTACAACATAGCTACAACATAGAAAAAACAAAGTTAAAATAGAGACATAAATGTTTAAACAATACACTTAGCATAACAATAAATGGAGAATTCAATATGAGCATTACACGTTTTGGCGCAGAAGGTAAAGCCGGTACAGGCGGACAACATCTACCTTTCTCAAGTGCTGTCGAAGCCGGTGGTTTTTTATACGTTTCAGGGCAGACGCCAATGACTGATGGTGAAGTTGTTGAAGGTGGTATCATTGAGCAGTCTCGCTTAGCCATTCAAAACTGCGTTGATATCATGACTAACGCAAATTATGAGCTAAAAGATGTTGTGCATGTAAAAGTCGTACTAACAGATTCTCGTTACTTCCAGTCCTTTAATAAAGTCTTTAAAGAGGTTTTTGGCGATAACCCACCAGCCCGTATTTGTATGGTTTGTGATCTGGTTGTTGACGTAAAAGTTGAAGTTGATGTGACTTGTTACAAAGCACCTAAGTAA
>JBAHZV010000088.1:0-8140 GCA_037132845.1 Psychromonas sp. | reverse complement strand
GAGGTTGGTAACGTTTAATCGCTTCAATATCGCCACTATCTGCAACAACCGTTGTGATGTCACGTAATTGCTCTAATTTATTTTTCATCCATTCATCTCTTCTTCAAATAAGTTGCGGTTAGTTGATATAAACTTAAATTTATTAGTAAATATATCGACTAAAGTAAGCGATTGATAAAGGAAATTATCGATGCGTACAGTGTCATTGTCAGTAAAACGAATTACGATCATTAAAAAATAAAAAACACCTTCAAATTAACATTATCAGTTAGTTAATGTGTTAAACCATTCTTTTATCGGAAAAAGTACCTTATTGCGCTAAATTTATAATTCGTGCATATTTTAATGCACTTCACAATACTAAAAAAGTGATACAGGTCTGACTTATATAACATAACTTGGTTAAATTTACTTGGATAACAAAACATGTGGTTTGTTTTTTTATTTTAATGGTGTAGGCAGTGTTTTTGATGTGATGCAATGGGCGCTTTACATTTAGTTGTTTTTTTGGTAAAAACATAAACTTATTGTAAACGATACTTTTGTATTTAACATTCTGCCCTTGATAGTCACGGGAACGCTTTATGCTTCAATTTACAAAAAATTTCAACTGTTGCAAAACTGTTACTTGTGAAAGTTTTGGCGACAGTGAGAGTAAACATTATATTCATCGAAGTGAACGTTTAGGTTACCTCTCTACTGAATGCACACTTTGTGGTAGCCATCCTCCTTGGATAAATAATCAGTTAATTAAAGAAGTCTTAGCTGAAAAATTGGGGCAATATTTTGGGCAGAAAGTGGTGGGCTGTAAACAGTGTCGGCCCTATTTTTTTGACAATGCCTCTCCCGCTGAAAAATTGCATGGGTTTACTTCTGCGGGTACGCAACGCAAAAGATGTGCACAGTGTCGTGCTATTTTTACATTGCCTGCCTTTAAAAATATTGACGCTCTAAAAAAAGTACTGACCTGCTTGGTAGAAAAAAAAGAAATAAAAGCCGCCATTAAAGAGAGTGGCTTGGCAGCACGTTTATACTACTTTTATCTTAATAAACTGGCTTTGATTTTTGCTAATTTTAGTCGTTTAAATGAGCAACAGGTTTTACATCGTGAATACTTAGGGATACACAGTGAAGGGCGTTTTTTCGAGTTAGCACATCAACGTGGTTTCTATGCCCTTTTTAGCGCAGAAATTGACAGTGGTTATATTTTATTACAAAGTAATAACTTAACTAAATTAACCTTCCTCGATACTTTTATTTACCATGAAACAGAAAATACCATGCTCGACAATATTGACTCGAATGATATTGAAGCGGTTTTATTAGGGCGTTACCAAGGCATTTTGAAACGTAACCATTTTGAGCAACTTATTATTGGTAATGCAAAACCAATCGCAAAATGCCATGCAATCTATCCCGATAAGGCCGTGTATGTTCATTTTCAATTATTAAGGCTGATGACGGCGAATGCCACGCGTTATGAACACTATATCGAGCATGAAAGTGTATTACGTGCCGCCAGTTTAATGTCATCCCTTGCTGATATTAAAAAGGGCACCGCCAATATTTATTATTTTTTACCTTTTATTTCAGAAGATCATCAATTAAGTGGTAAAAAACTTGGCTGGTGGAATGATATTTGGTTTAGTAATAAATTAGGCGCTTTTTCAGCGCTTACGGGTAAATTAAAAAGGGATCCTACTTTTAATTTACAAAAAGGAAGCGCAATTGAAGATTTTTATTGCTATCTAAAGGGCAATTTGAATAACAATGTCAATAGTAAAAAAGTGATTGATGATAGCTCTGAAGTCTTTCGGGTTTTATATAACTACTGTCATATTGAGCATACACAGACACCCGCTTGCTCCTTAGGGCTTGCTCACCAAGTTTATCGCCCTGAACAATTATTAGAAATAGCAATAAAGCAATTAACGGAGCAACAATAGTTATTGTATTTCTTGACCAGCTTGTTTATAATTTGCGCCTTAATTTTTAATGATAAATACGTGTGGTACTTTGTTGGTGAAATAATTCATCAAGCTGAGTGGCGACACGGACCAATAGAGGTTTTCTAACATGCAAAATGCAATTCACCCAGAATACAAATTAATGACTGCAACTTGTTCTTGTGGCAACGTAGTAAACGTTGGCTCAACAGTTTGTAAAGATATCACACTGGATATCTGTGGCGCTTGTCACCCATTCTACACAGGTACTCAACGTGTTGTTGATACTGGTGGTCGTATTGATAAATTCAAAAAACGTTTCGGTTCACTTTCTTCTAAATAAGCATTGGCTATTTAAGAGAAACAAAAATGTTTTTAAAAAAAAGGTGCCTATTGGCACCTTTTTTGTTTGTATCACATGTATAAAAATCCACTTTCAACGCTTTGCGTCGTTAAGCTTGTTTTGTTACTTTTAAGCCACTTTCCCCCTGTGCTGAATAGCGTCAGGCTCAGGGCAGATAGCGATGCACCTTGGGCTGCTAATGTCGTTACACTCATTACAAAGGGTGGGGTTAATGACAAAAACATCCGCCCCGTTAGTAATGGCCTTTTCAGGGCAAACCGTTTCACAGGCATAACAGGAAAAACAAAGTGGTGTAATGTGTAATGCCATGGTTAGACTTCCTGACATTGTTCTAGTTGTTGGCGCGTTTGCCATTTACGCTCGGCGAGTGAGGAGTAATGCGAAAAGATATCCGCTAAGCTACTACTAACCGCATGATAAGCATAATCAACTACAGGTTGAATATTTGCCTTTGCTAATGCCTCCGCGGGTGGAGCACCAATGCGACAACAAAGCACTAAATCAACACCATGTAACGCTTTAATAGTATTGCTTAAAAGCGTTTCATTTTCGTTTGTGCTTTGTTGGTGATTATCGCCGGTGCAATAACGTGGAATTCGGCGCTCACCAATAAAGTGCTGTTCATTTTTGGTCACCAGATATAACGAAAAACAGTCAGCGTGACCAAAATGCAAATCTATTTGTTCATTCTTCTTACTGGCAACCGCGACAACTAAAGAGGCCTGTGTTTCCGAGGCACCTTTACTGACCACCGCAGACTGAAAGCGGCAACGCCCAAGCATGGTTTGTGAATAATCATCGGGCTGTGGATTAATATCTTTGATATTAAATTCTGCACTGCGATCCTCTTCAAGCATGCCGACCGCATCGGCGCGACATTGCTGACAATGTTTCATTTGGCTAACATTACCACCCGCTAACTCTCGTACTGCATCGAGCTCTGATAGTGACGGCTCTCTTTGTCCAATGATGCCATAAAAAGTACCATGCTCAGGTTTACTGATTAATGGCATAATATTATGTAAAAACACATCATTGCGCCTTAGTTCGCGACTTAGCAGTGGTAAATGCCCATCGTTTACACCGGGAATTAACACCGAATTCACCTTGGTTAATATGCCCGCTTTTGAAAGTGCAGCAAGACCCGCTATTTGTCGTTGAATCAATAATCTTCCCGCTTCTACACCGGTATAACGTTTACCGTCAAAATATACCCACTTATATATTTGTGCTGCGATCACTTCATCGAGTGTATTGATTGTGACCGTGACATGATCTACGCCGAGTCTGAGTAATTCATCTACATGATCGGTTAAGGTTAAGCCATTGGTAGAGATACACAATTTGATATCTGGCATCGCTGCTCGAATTAATGCTAAGGTTTCGAAGGTGCGTACAGGGTTTGCTAATGGATCACCAGGACCCGCAATGCCTATCACTGAAAGTTGGGGAATCGCTTTAGCAACGGCTTGTGCTTTTAATAGCGCTTCTTGCGGTGTCAATAATTCAGAGACAACACCTGGTCTTGATTCGTTTGCACAGTCATATTTACGATTACAGTAATTACATTGGATATTACATGCTGGTGCAACGGGCAGATGCATGCGTGCATATTTATGGTGGGCATCACTTGAATAGCAGGGGTGGTTAACTACTTTTTGTAACTGTTCTTCTCCAAAGGTAGAAGCTGAATTTTTCTCTTTGTTTAAATTAATTCCTGACGTTTCACTTTCGCATTTTGATTTACAGCGTGGGCTCACCCCTGAATCAATTGCTGTATTGGTTTTCTCATTCATAATTTCCTACCTAAAAAATAATGGTTATCTTGGCTAAATTGCAATCTTTATACCAGATGAACTGTTTTTCTTAACATGTTGATAAGTAATATTTTTATATTTTAAATCTTTCTGTTTTTATATTATTTGGTATGAATTTTGGTGGTATAGGAGACAATTGTCGTAAAATTAACATCAGCAACATTTTTGTTTCTTTATGTCTCTTTACGCGCTCTGTTAGGAATCCGACAAAGCGCACATTAAATTGCTACACAGTCGCCTTAATTTACCAGTCATTTTTTTAAGTTATTGAAACAAATGCTATTATTCTTTGGTCTGAGTTTTGCAACTCTGACGTTATAGGCTTAATTAAGGTATAAATAGAGGCGATGCGTTTATGTGGAATTATTCAGAAACAGTAAAAGACCATTTTTTTAATCCAAGAAATGCCAAAGCATTAGAAGATGCAAATGCAGTTGGTGATGTCGGTTCAATCAGTTGTGGTGATGCATTACGACTGACTCTGAAGGTCAATGAAGAAACTGATGTTATTGAAGATGCAGGTTTTCAAACCTTTGGTTGTGGTAGTGCGATTGCCTCCTCTTCAGCGTTAACAGAACTTGTTATTGGTAAAACAATCGCAGAAGCGGCCTTGTTAACTAATCAGGAAATTGTTGATTATCTCGGTGGACTACCTGCTGAAAAAATGCATTGTTCTGTGATGGGACAAGAGGCACTCGAGGCTGCGATTGCTAACTATCGTGGTATTGAATTAGTTGATGATGATCATGAGGAAGGTAAGCTTATTTGTCGCTGTTTTGCGATTGATGAAGGGAAAATTTTCCGCGCCGTAGAGCAACATGACTTAACGACTATTGAACATGTCATTAATTACACCAAAGCAGGTGGAGCTTGCACCAGTTGCCATGAAAAAATAGAGAGAGTTATCGATGAGGTTATGGCAAATAAAAAAGCAACAAGCTCAACGACAGAACCCAGTGCCGAGAAAATAAAGCCTCAATCAGTTTCCTCATTACCCCCGAGCAGTAAATTGTTACAAAAAGTGATCGAAGTTTTAGCTAATTTAAGACCTTACCTGCAAGCAGATGGTGGTGATGTGAGTTTAGTTAAAGCCAGTGAGCATTTAATTGTAGTGAAATTATCTGGGGCTTGTACGGGATGCATGATGACTGATATGACCTTAGGTTGGTTACAAGAACAGTTCAGTGAAGCATTAGGTAAGACTATTCCAGTGGTGAATCAAGCGCCAGAAACGCCAGCAGAGTCGTAATGCAGGAAACAGGCATTGCATTAAATGATGAATGCCAGGATTAACGAGATTAAGTGGGAGTAACAGGTAATGAAAAGAAATATTTACTTAGATAATAATGCAACAACCAAAGTTGATTCGATGGCTGTTGAGGCAATGATGCCTTTATTTACTAAGCAGTTTGGTAATCCATCCTCGATTCATAGCTTTGGCGATCAAGTTGGTGGGAAAATAAAAGTAGCGCGTCGACAGGTTGCAGATTTAATTGGGGCATTACATGAGAGTGAAGTTATTTTTACTTCCTGTGCAACAGAGTCAACGACCACCGCTATCTATTCTGCTTTAAAAGTAAATCCGGATAAAAAAGAGATCATTACTAGCACCGTTGAGCATCCAGCAACACTTGATGTCTGTGAACAGCTTGAGCGTGAAGGTTATATCATTCACCGTTTAGCGGTCAATAAAAAGGGGCAGTTGGACATTGAAGAGTATCGTGGGCTACTCTCCGATAATACTGCTCTGGTGACGGTGATGTGGGCTAATAATGAAACCGGAACACTTTTCCCTATTATTGAAATGTCTGCTATTGCACATGAAAAAGGGGTTTTATTTCATACTGATGCAGTGCAGGTTGTGGGAAAAATTCCACTTGATATTGAAGACTCTGACATCGACATGGCTTCTTTTTCAGGGCATAAATTACATGCTCCCAAAGGCATTGGTGGATTGTATGTGCGCCGTGGCGTTCGTTATCGTCCGTTATTACGTGGTGGCCATCAAGAACGCGGTCGTCGAGCGGGTACTGAAAATAGTGCTTCGATAGTGGCCTTTGGTGTGGCAGCTGAACAAGCTGAATTACATCTGGAAACCATGTCGAGTAAAATAGCTGCTTTACGTGACAAGCTCGAAAAAGGCATATTAGAACAGGTTCCCTATAGCTTTGTGACCGGTGATGCAGATAATCGTGTCGCAAATACCAGTAATATAGCCTTTGAATTTGTAGAAGGCGAAGCGATTCTTATGTTCTTAAATCAGTATGGTATTGCCGCGTCAAGTGGTAGCGCTTGTACCTCTGGATCACTTGAGCCATCACATGTTATGCAGGCGATGCAGATCCCTTTTACCGCTGCTCACGGTACTATTCGTTTTTCACTTTCTCGTTATACAAAAGAGAAAGAGATCGATTATGTGATCAGTGTTGTTCCTCAAATAATTGAAAAATTACGTGGTTTTTCTCCCTATTGGAAAGATGGTAAACCGCTTGATGTTAAAGCCTTTGAACCCGCTGCTTAAAGGCATGTCATGGTAATTATTAACGATACAACCTTACGGGATGGCGAACAAACAGCAGGTGTGGCTTTTACCCGTCAGGAAAAAGTGATATTGGCCAAGATGCTCTTTCAATCTGGTGTGACCCATTTAGAGGTTGGCATTCCCGCGATGGGCAATGAAGAATGTTTAACCATCGCCGCCATTCGTGAAGCCTTGCCAACCAGTACACTGATGGCATGGTGTCGCGCGAATAAAAGTGAAATTAAACAAGCCGCTGATTTACAACTTGATTGGGTTGATATCTCTATTCCAACTTCCAAGCAAATGATCGAACATAAATTAAAATGCACTAAAAAAAGTTTGTTAAGCAAACTACAAGATTGCATTCATTATGCTCTTTCGCTTGGTCTGCAAGTTTGTATTGGTTGTGAGGATGCTTCACGAGCAGATATCGATTTTTTGATAAAAATAGGTCAGTTAGGTGCGCACGCGGGCGCTAAACGTTTACGTTATGCCGATACACTTGGTTTACTTGAACCCTTCACTGTTTATGAGCAAATTCAGCACTTAATAGCAACACAACCCTTAGCGATTGAAATTCACTGCCATAATGATCTTGGACTTGCAACTGCAAATACCTTAGCGGCTATTAAGGCCGGTGCGCAATATGCAAACACCACCGTTGTGGGGCTTGGAGAGCGTGCTGGAAATGCCCCGTTAGAGGAGGTGGTTACTGCTTTACATCAGTGTTATCAGCAAGATGTAGGCATTCGTTTAGATGCGTTGCCAGCACTTTGTTGGGCTGTTTCCAAGGCGGCTGGACGACCCGTTGCAAAACAAAAAAGTCTCGTTGGAGAGCAAGTGTTTACCCATGAGTCGGGTATTCATGTCGATGGTTTAATTAAGGATGTGCGTAATTATCAAGGTCTCGACCCAAAGTTGTTAGGACGCAGCCATCGATTGGTATTAGGTAAGCATTCAGGGTTAAGTGCGGTACAAGCGGTTTTTTCTCGTATCGGTATCTCATTGGATAAAATGCAAACCACTAAGCTTTTAAGCATTGTGCAGGCCTTCGCAGTGGATCGTAAACGTAACCCTTCTGATAAAGAATTACTGGGCATGAGCAATCAGGTTTTAAATTATAAATAACAGCTATTTTTGATGGTGCATTTTAGATAACGAGTTTTTTGACATAACTCATTAGATTTTAAATTATAAATAATGGAGATTTTGTCATGGATGCAAAGTTTGATTATGGCGAAAAAGTAAGAGTAATTAAAAACATCAGAAATGATGGTACTTTTATGGGAAGTGATCGTGGTGCCCTCTTAATTCGTCGGGGTAGTCAGGGGTATATCAAGGGTGTTGGTCGATTTTTACAAGATCAGGTGATCTATCAAGTTCATTTTATTGAGTTAGGTTGCACGGTTGGTTGTCGCGAAACTGAGCTAGGTGATTTACAAAGTCCTTGGGTGGACAGAGAGTTCGAACGTGGTGACAGTGTTACGGTGCA
>JBAHZV010000107.1:0-8382 GCA_037132845.1 Psychromonas sp. | reverse complement strand
ATTTGGTACCGCTGGACGGACTTGAACCGTCACTTCTTTCGAAATCGGATTTTGAATCCGACGTGTCTACCAATTCCACCACAGCGGCATTTTAGTCAACAAACTTAATTTGCTGACTAACTGAGTGCGTTGATTATACCCATCCAACATAGACAAACAAGCATTTTTAAAGATCCCAATGCTGAATGCTTAAAAAGTCAGCGATAGCACTAGTTATAATTTTGCTACAAAATGCTACACTGCTCGGATTCGATTTTCAAAGGAAGCATCATGGCTAAGCGTAATCAGAAAAAAGTATCAAAAACCACCCTACAAGAGCAGTATCAAACCTGTCCACGTGCTAATTTATTTAAACGCTTAGGTGCTTACCTTTATGACCTATTTGCAGTTGCTGCGCTCTTAATGTTTGCCGTTATTGTTGCTATTCTAGTGGCAATTATCAGCAATAATTTGGGCTTAATTGATCTGTCTGCTTATCGTGATATTGCTGATTATTTATCACAAAGCAGTCTCTTTGCTGCTTATTTAGGTCTAGTGATCATTGCTTTTTATGCTTACTTTTGGGCAAAAGGCGGTCAAACGATTGGCATGAAAGCATGGCGTTTACGAGTACAAAATAGCGATGGGAGCAATATTAGTTTTACCCAAGCATTGATTCGTGTCGCCACCTCTGCATTTGGTTTAGGTAACCTACTGGCACTGTTTAAAAATCGTAATGCCTTTCAAGATTTATGGGCAGAGTGTGAAGTGGTTGTATTAACCAAAGAGCTAAGTACTTGGAAAGGCTTTAAAGGTATGGGTTTTATGGATGAAGATAAAAAATAGGCGTTAGCTGTCGGCTGTTAGCGTTCAGCTAAAAGCTGATCGCCGAAGCCGTATTTTCTAGCTTTGCCTTTTAAGCAGATACATCGCAATCGCTAACACGAATAAACTTGGCAACAATGCACCTAATATGGGGGGTAAACCAAAAACTAAACTTGCAGGACCAAACAACTCGCCTGAAACATGAAATAGAAAACCGCTGGCAATACCAAAAATCAAACGCGTGCCCATGCTAACAGAGCGCAAGCCACCAAAGATAAATGATACCGAAAGTAACATCATTACCACCACCGTGAAGGGTAATACTGCTTTACGCCAAAAAGTTAACCAATAACTGTTAGCATCCTGATCATTGTCTTCAAGATAATGAATGTAGTTATACACATCTCGCATCGACATTTTTTCTGGATCGCTTAATACGACCTCTAATTTTTTGGGTGTTAACTGCGTTTCCCATAGATAATGTTCCATTATAGAAGTCTCTATTTTATGCTTTAAAAATTGACTGCGACTGACATTCGTTAATAACCAACCACCCTGCTCCTGTTCATAAACACCTTCTCTTGCTAATAAGGCAGAATTGAGTTGTTGCATTTCATCAAAGAAATAAAGCTGTATATCAAAGAGTTCAGATTTATCGTTCATACGTCCAATACTAATAAAAGCGTCGCCATCTTTAACCCAAACACCATATTGTTTCATGATTTCAGATTGCCCATGACGTGCTTCACTGCGCATAGCGTAAGCTTCTTTATCTGTTTCAGGCGCAATAAATTCACCTAAAAACATCACGATTAGTACCATTGGTATTGCCGTCTTTAAGACGGAACCCGCAATGCGCAACTTCGATAATCCGGCAGCCTGCATGACCACCAGTTCACTGCTACTGGCTAATGTGCCTAAACCAATTAAAGCGCCAATTAAAGCGGCCATGGGAAAGAAAGTGGTAATTTCAACGGGCATCTTAAGTAATACAAAATACCCAGCACTCCACACATCATAACTGCCCTGTCCAACATTTTTCATCTGCTCAACAAATTTAATCACGCTGCTTAAACCAATTAAAATAAAAAGACTTAAAAAAGTAGCGGCAAAAATCGTTTTTCCAATATAGCGATCAATAATTCCCATCATAGTGACGCGCCAACCTTTCTCTTTTTAGGGCTTTTTTTAGCCCCTGAAAACTTACCTAATGCTTGCATATGTAAGACTAAACCAAAGCCTAAAAAGAGAAGTTGTACTACCCAGATGCTCATGACGGGCAACGTGCCCTCCTCAATTAAACTTCTTGATGTACTCAGTAACAAGAAAAAAGTTAAATACAAAGATAATGCTGGTAACAATTTTGAGTAGCGACCTTGGCGGGGATTAACTTTAGCCATTGGCACGGCCAGAAAGGTGATCATTAAAATAGAAAGTGGAATAGCAAACCGCCATTGCAGTTCCGCTTGATATTTCGGGTCATCCACAGAGAAGAGTTGCATCGTTGGTAACGCTCCAGCACCCCGTTTTTTTTCAGTTACTTCTCGATTCGCAATATGCACCTCATAACGTGCAAACTGACTATTATCAAAATTACCTTCACCAATAATACCGGCATAACGTCTGCCCTCTAACAAGGTTAACCATACACCATCTTTTTTGTTTTCTATGGAGCCCGTTAATGAGGTTAATACCGAAGGAACCGTGTCTCCATCCTTTGGCCAATGAGCAACGAATATCCGCTCTAATTTTTGTCCTTGTTTTAGTTCATCAATATACACGACACTGCCTTTGTCTGAGGTTTGATGGAAACGCCCCGCAATTAAAGTGGCAGCACCCGCATCGGATTCCGCGTTTTCAATAACACTGATCATTTTATCTTCCGCTAAAGGAGCCAAATATAAGCTATTAAAAGAAGCAAAAACAAAGGTCAGTAAGGAGATCATTAAAGTCGCTTTTAATATTTTATTGGGGCTATAACCACACGAAGTCATGGCGATCATTTCGCTTTCGCCGTGCAAACGCCCATGTGCAAAAAGCACCGCTAAATAAAAACTGATCGGCAACATGAGTGTGCCAAGTGTCGGTAAATTAAGATACAGTAATGTCAAAACGAGATCTGCAGGAATAACACCTTCAATGGCTTTTTCAAGGATAGCAATAAATTTTTGGCTTACAAAAATAAGCACGAGAACAAAGAGAACCCCCACTTGGCTTTTAAATGTTTCTAGCATGAGGTAACGAAGAAGTATCACCTGGTTCTCCAGTCTGAAATTAGAGGTGTTAAAATGGTGGATTAAGCAAGTAATTACGGTAAAATTGCTGTTTCTAGCATTTAAGTATCATTATTACATTGTAACGACTCGAAGTTACAATAAACAGATAAGTTTTTATAAGTTGTGCGTCAATAGTAAAGGCCAAACAGTTTATACTTAATTCGGCGTTTAAAATAAATAGTTTTTAACACAGTTAGCGATAATATCTATACTAATCGAAGTCAGTATGTGATCTAATATTACGCAAAAATAACAAACGGGTTCAAAGTGTAACGTTGATCTAAAGGGTTGTTCCCTTGACGAGATTTTCAACGCAGAAACAGTTTGTTATCAGCAGTAAGATTGATCCGCTATTTTTACGATTGGTATTACGACAGATTAACAGGCAACAACCGTAGGGTTATTGTTTATTAGCAAGTATTGTTAATATAAATAAATCATGTATTTAAGGATAGTTATGGAATTTCTTGTAAAAAGTGGTAGTCCTGAAAAACAGCGCAGTGCATGTATCGTTGTTGGTGTATTTGAACCTCGTCGTTTATCCCCTGCCGCTGAACTACTTGATGAGATCAGTGAGGGTTATTTAACCTCTTTATTACGTCGTGGTGATATTGAAGGCAAGGTTGGGCAAGTTTTATTTTTACACCATATGCCTAACGTGCCAAGTGAGCGTGTTTTATTAGTCGGTTGTGGTAAAGAGCGTGAGTTAACAGAAACCCAATACAAGCAAATTATTGCTAAAACCATCTCGACATTAAATGATACTGGCGCATTAGAAGCAATCTGCTTCCTTTCAGAGTTGAATATCAAAGGTCGTGATAGTTATTGGGCAATACGTCAAGCAGTAGAATCGGCACAAGACTCGTTATACAGCTTTGATCAATTTAAAACCATTAAAGACAATACACGTCGTCCCCTTCGTAAATTAACCTTTACGGTCTCAAGTCGTAAACAGCTTCCACGTGCAGAGCAAGCATTACAGCATGCCATCGCGATCACTTCAGGCATTAACGTTTGTAAAGACCTCGCGAACATGCCACCAAATATTTGCACACCTCTTTATTTAGCGGAACAAGCACAAGCATTAGCAACAGAGTTTGAGAAGATTGAAACAGAAATAATTGATAGCGCGCAAATGGCTGAACTTAAAATGAACAGTTATTTAGCCGTGGCAAAAGGATCGGTTAATCCTGCTTACATGTCTATCATGCATTATAACGGTGGCAATGCAGATCAAAAACCAATTGTATTAGTCGGTAAAGGTCTGACCTTTGACTCCGGCGGTATCTCGCTTAAACCGGGCGCAGGTATGGATGAGATGAAATATGATATGGGCGGTGCAGCGTCGGTCTTTGGCACCATGAAAGCATTAGCAAAATTAGACCTACCGATTAATGTCATTGGTATCTTAGCAGGGGCAGAAAATATGCCTTCATCTAACGCTTATCGTCCTGGGGATATTTTAACAACCATGTCAGGACAAACCGTTGAAGTATTAAATACTGATGCAGAAGGACGCTTAGTATTATGTGATGTACTGACCTATGTTGAACGTTTTGAACCTGAGTGTGTTGTTGATATAGCAACCTTAACCGGTGCCTGTATTATGGCGTTAGGCCATCATATTTGTGCCATGTTAAGCCCACATAAAGGGTTAGCCCATGAATTAATCAGCGCATCAAATCAATCTGGTGACAAAGCTTGGCAATTACCGATGGACGAAGAGTACCAAAAACAGCTTGATAGCCCTTTTGCCGACATGGCGAATATTGGTGGGCGACCAGCCGGCACAGTGACCGCTGCTTGTTTTCTTTCGCGTTTCACTAAAAAATATAACTGGGCACATCTTGATGTAGCAGGAACAGCTTGGCGACCAGCAGGGCCAAATAAAGGGTCAACAGGTCGACCGGTGCCCTTGCTAACGCAATTTTTGATCAACCGCAGTGAAAGTGAACATAACGAGTCATGAGCCAAGTCACTTTTTATATTTTAAATGATGAAGAAAGCAGTGAGCAACTGCCTGCACATTTTGCGCAGGCCTGCTCGCTGGCCGCTTTTTATTATCAGCAAAATAGAAAAGTGTTTATCTATACCGATAACCAGCAAGATGCCTTTATGGTTGATGAACACCTGTGGCAGTTTGACGGTGATAGTTTTGTACCCCATAATTTGCTCGGCGAAGGCCCTAAATTTGGTACGCCAGTAGAAATAAGCTGGATGCCTCCGACACATCCACGCTTCGTATTAATCAATTTAAGTTTACAGCTACCTGATTTTTCCAGCAATTTTCAGCAAATTATTGATTTTGTTCCCCATGATGAACAATTAAAAAACGCCGCACGTGTACGTTATAGCAGCTATAAAAAATTAGGTCATACCCTTTCAACAGAGAATCTTTCGATAACAAAGCTCGCCACAGAAAAGCGACCAAGTGACACTGCTGAAAGCCAAATTTCAAACAACCAAACAGAAGATAAGTAATGGAAAAGACATATAACCCAAGTGCTATAGAGCAAAAAAACTACCAAACCTGGGAAGAGAAAGGTTATTTTAAACCACACGGTGATACGGATAAAGAAAGTTACTGCATCATGATCCCACCCCCCAATGTCACGGGTAGTTTGCACATGGGTCATGCTTTCCAAGATACCATCATGGATACCTTGATCCGCTATCAACGTATGAAGGGTAAAAATACCCTTTGGCAAATGGGTACCGACCATGCGGGTATCGCAACGCAAATGGTTGTTGAACGTAAACTGTTCGCTGAAACGGGACAAACACGCAAACAATTAGGTCGTGAAACGTTCATTAATAAAATTTGGGATTGGAAGGCAGAATCAGGCGGTCAGATTGCCAAACAAATGCGTCGTTTAGGCACCTCTGTAGATTGGCAGCGTGAGCGTTTCACCATGGATGACGGTTTATCTGAAGCGGTTAAAAAAGTTTTTGTAGATCTTTATAACGACGACCTTATCTATCGTGGTAAACGCTTAGTGAACTGGGATCCCAAACTACAAACAGCCATTTCAGACTTAGAAGTTGAAAACAAAGATATCAAAGGATCAATGTGGCATTTCCGTTACCCACTTGCAGACGGCGCATTAACCGCCGCGGGTAAAGACTACATAGTGGTTGCCACAACACGTCCAGAAACCATGCTGGGTGATACCGGTGTGGCCGTTAATGCTGAAGATCCACGTTACCAGTCAATCATCGGTAAAAACATTTTATTACCTTTCACCAACCGCTTGATTCCTATTATTAGCGACGAACATGCAGACATGGAAAAAGGCACCGGTTGTGTAAAAATCACCCCTGCCCATGACTTTAACGATTACGAAGTGGGTAAACGTAATCAATTACCAATGATCAACGTATTAGACTTTGAAGCAAATATTCGTGTTCAGGCCGAAGTCTTTAATAGTAACGGTGAAAAAAGTGATGTTTACAGCAGCGACTTGCCCACGCAGTTCCAAGGTTTACCCCGTGAAGATGCTCGTAAAAAGATTGTTTCTGAGCTTGAGGCATTAGGCCTTTTAGATGAAATTAAGCCTCATGATTTAACCGTACCCTATGGTGATCGTGGTGGTGTTGTTATCGAACCAATGTTAACTGACCAATGGTATGTTCGTGTTGCACCACTGGCTAAAACGGCGCAACAAGCAGTTGCTAACGGTGATATTAAATTTGTACCGCAACAATACGAAAACATGTACAACTCATGGATGGACAACATTCAAGACTGGTGCATTTCGCGTCAACTTTGGTGGGGACATCGTATCCCAGCTTGGTACGATGAAGCAGGAAAAGTTTACGTCGGTCACGACGAAGCACGCGTGCGCCAAGAAAATAACCTTGATGACTGCGTTGTGTTAACACAGGATGACGATGTATTAGATACGTGGTTCTCATCGGGTTTATGGACATTTTCAACGCTTGGTTGGCCACAACAAACATTGGATCTCAAAACCTTCCATTCAACAGATGTACTGGTCACTGGTTTTGATATTATCTTCTTCTGGGTAGCACGAATGATCATGATGACCCTGCATTTCATGAAAGATGAAAATGGCAAACCACAAGTGCCTTTTAAAACCGTCTATGTGACCGGGCTTATTCGTGATGAAAATGGCGATAAGATGTCCAAATCTAAAGGTAATGTCTTAGATCCTTTAGATATGATTGATGGCATCGATTTAGAAAGTTTAGTGAGCAAACGTTGTGGCAATTTAATGCAACCAAAAATGGCGAAGAAAATTGAAAAACAAACCCGTAAAGCCTTTGCCGATGGTATTGAAGCGCACGGTACCGATGCACTGCGCTTTACACTAGCCGCCATGGCATCAACGGGACGTGATATCAACTGGGATATGAACCGTCTAGAGGGTTACCGTAATTTCTGTAATAAATTATGGAATGCCAGCCGTTATGTATTAATGAGCAGTGAAGAAAATCCCTCTGGTTTTGGTCATGACACGGGTAATGACATGCAACTGAGCCTTGCAGATCGTTGGATACAAGGTCAGTTACAAACCACCATTAAAGAGTATACACACGCCTTTGAGACTTTCCGTTTCGATTTAGCGGCCAATATTCTTTACGAATTTACTTGGAGTCAATTCTGTGGTTGGTACCTTGAGTTAACCAAACCAATCTTATTCAAAGGCACTGAAGCGGAGCAGCGTGGTACACGCAATACTTTAATTAAGGTACTTGAAACACTCCTGCGTTTAGCACACCCTATTATGCCGTTTATGACCGAAGAGATTTGGCAACGAGTGAAAGCGATCACCGGCTTAGGTGGCGAGAGTATTATGCTCGAGGCCTTCCCTGAAGTTGATGAAACCCTCAATGATGCAGCAGCGGTTGAAGATCTTGAATGGGTTAAACAGGTTATTATAGCGATTCGTAATATCCGTGGTGAAATGGATATTAGCCCCAAAACGCCCCTTAACTTATTGGCTAAAAATGCCTCAGCGGAGGATCAACGTCGTTTCTCTGAAAATGAAAGTTTCTTAGCGGCCCTCGCAAAATTAGATTCAGTCACGATGGTGGTAGCCGGTGAAGAAACGCCTGTATCGGCAACCGCCTTAGTGGGTGAACTTGAACTATTAATTCCAATGGCCGGGTTAATTGATGTTGACGCTGAACTGGCACGTTTATCTAAGCAATTAGAGAAAGCAGATAAAGAGCTTGCTAAAATATCAGGCAAGTTAAGTAATGAGCGTTTTGTGAGTAATGCACCTGAGGCGGTTATCACCAAAGAACGTGCTAAAGCCACTGAATTACAAACAACCTG
>JBAHZV010000168.1:0-13064 GCA_037132845.1 Psychromonas sp. | reverse complement strand
ACTTCAGCAATTTGTTGTTTATTCTCATCGTTAATCGCGACAGTAAGTTCATCAATTTTCCCAGGCATCTCTTCGATATAAGTGATAAGCAAAGAGACTAATAATGATTCGGAATTCAACAAACGATTTAATGCATCAGCTTTGTCCCATGAGGTTAAATCTTGTTTATCAGTAAGATGCTCAAGCATTTTCTTTATCTTATTATCTTCAGCCAAAATAATTTTTGCTGATAATTCAGTAGCGCTTATTTTTTCATTACTTGGCTTTTCATTCATCAGTGAATTCATCAGTGAGATAGAATCATCATCTGACACTATCGCGACATCATCGTTTTTTTGCTGACCATGAGTAACCACTGTTGTGAATACGTTAAAGAGGTCAGAGGTTGTAGCTGGCTTTGTAAAATAAGCATTAAATCCAATTTCACGATAAAACTTAGCTTCATGATGTAAAGAAAGGGAGTCCATCATGATTAATTGCATCGTATCAAACTGCTTATCGGCACGTAATCTTTTGCCTAATTCTTCACCATCCATCTCTGGCATGTGCATATCTAAGAATGCAATATCAAAGTTTTTATCTCCACACGCAAGTCGTTGTTGGCAGATATCAAATGCATGTTGCCCACTATTTGCTTCTGTTACATTCGCTTTCCAATGCTCTAATTGACCACGTAACACGGCTAAATTCACAGTGTTATCATCAACGATCAGTAAGTTCAACTGACTGATATCAACCAGTGGTAAAACCTTTTGGGAGCGTTGGCTAGTGTGTAACTGTGCCGTAAAACTAAAAATACTGCCTTTACCAACTTCACTCTTTACTTGCACATCACCAGACATCAAATTCGAAAGCTTTTTACATATAGCGAGACCTAGACCTGTGCCATCATATTTACTGGTTGTTGATATTTTTATTTGGGTGAACATTTCAAATAAAGTTGAAATTTCATCTTCAGGAATGCCGATTCCTGAGTCTTCTACATGGCATTGTAAAAGTAGTTGCTGGTGCTTTATTTCCTGTACTGAAACGCTGATCGTTACCTGACCTTGCTCAGTAAACTTAATTGCATTACTCATTAAATTGGCAATAATTTGACGTATACGCCCAGAGTCTCCTTTGATCAAAGAGTGCTCGATTTGGGTTACATCTAATATTATCTCAATCCCTTTTTCATCGGCACGTAATGCCATTGACTCTACAAGCTCTCCTAGCATGTTACGAAGATTAAAATCGATAAGATGAAGTTCCATTTCAGGTAGTCCAATTTCCAATAAATCTAACGTTTCATTGATTAAGTCCAAGGAATATTCTGCTGTTAACTCATTATTAAGCAATAAATTGAACATATCTAAAACATCATTTCTTGAGGTGCGAGTTTCATGGCTCCTAGTCGCTAAAAACGGGTCTTTAGACCGGCAACTTTTTTCTGCCATTAGCCTAAATTTTTGTAATGATTGTTTGGTTCTTTCGCGTAAAATTGCATAACTGAAAAGGGTTGCATTTTCACTTAATAAGCGTGATTGATCATCATCAATCTGACTATTTTTTTCCGTAAACAATAATAGAAGACCAATTAAATCGTTGTTTTTTATTTTATGGGTATTCTCCCCACTCATTAAAGGAACAATATAATAACCATGCTCTTCAGACTCTGTGCAAAATAACGCCACACCGTTAGCTTTGATCACCATCCTCTTTTTATCTAACTCATGAACATCAATATCAATAAATTTATCGATTACATGCTGTTGATCAATATCAAAACATCCTTGTTTTACAATCAGTTCAAGGGATTTATTTACTGTATTAAAAACATATACACAGGCTTTATTTTTTAAGTTTAATGTGGGTAGTTCAAATATATGTAATAAACTCTCTGATAATTGTTCTTTTAATAAACGCCCATTAGCAAAGGTTTTAGTAATAGCATGCTTTATCGTGACAACTTGACGGTTAATAGATTGTTGTTGCTCAAATACTTTTTGTTTACTAATATCTGTTTGGATTGTTAGAAATTGTTGTACAATGCCATTATGATCTTTGTAGGGACTAATCGTTGTTTCTAACCAATATAAGTCTCCTTTTTGACTGCGAATACATATTTCCCCGTGCCAAACTAAGCCTCCACTGATGTAGTTAAAGATGTTACTAAAGAATTTTTTGGAATGTACGGCAGAATTTAAAAGACGATAGTTAGCACCAATTAACTGTTTAAAATGGTAACCACTCATGTCACAAAATTTATCGCTGGCAAAAACAATCGATCCGGCTCTGTCCATGATAGTAACAATCGCATATTGATAAAGCGCATATTGTTGCCTAGATACTTCACTTAATGCAGCACGTAATTGGTCATTACTATTAGAGATTTCCAATTCATTTTTTTGCTGTTTAAAAAGCATCTGATTAAATGCATGAGCAAGTTTTCCTATCTCATTATTTGTTTCTATATCAACCTGTTGATTATTTTTTCCTAATGCTACATTGGTGCAAGACTGTAATAATTTTTTTAATGGTGTAGTAATTCGTTTTGCTTGAAGATATACAATGAAACTAATAATAAGCACAGAAAAAAATAAAACCCAGTAGAGAGTGCTTGCCATTTTTACACTCGTTTGAAATACCTCGTCACTATCAACTTCGCTGAGCAACGCCCAGCGAATATTTTTGATATTCATAACTTGATGAATACCAAATACTTTGTGGCCTGCTGGTCCTATGTATTCAGAAATGATACCTTTTGATTCATCAAGTTGATCAAAGCGCAAGTGATCTGTTTTTATTCTACGTGTTAATATTGAACTAAAGTCATCATTTATTGGGCTGCGTAATAACCCATCTTGCCCCACTAGATAATAAACTTGGGAAGATTTTTTTTCGGTGTGACTGACCATCCCGCCGAAGATATACTTTAAGTTAAGTTGTATTGCAAATACGCCAACAGTCCGCCCTTTATTATCGGTTAATGGGGCGGTTAAAAATCCCGACAATAATTTTTTAGCGTACCCATAACGTTCAATATCAGAGAAAAGTATTGCCCCATTTTGCAAGGTATCAAAGACAGTTTTTGAAAATTTACTGGTAGATAATGAGCCATCAAATAGATTCACGCCTAAATTTTCTTTACCTTTTGTGCTAAATAAAATATTCCCCTGTTTATCAATAATAAAAATATTATTAATATAATTATAATTATGACTTAAATTAATCAGGTCATCTTGCAGCTTACTCACTCTAAACAACCAATCATCACTTTTCACATATTCTTCTAAAGGCAGGTCGCTGACTTGCCAACCTAATGATATTTGATGCAATAATTCTATATTTTCGTCATCACGTGCATGCACATTAATATCCATAAATCGGTAAGAAAACCACGTATTAATAAATTTTTGAGTCGACTTTGAACCTTGATAAAGTTTCTCTTCGGCGGCTACAATTAAACTTTTTTTAGCTTGTTGGTAATTGATCCAAGAGGTAACACTCATGGGCGCGAGAGATAGCAGGAGAAACCAAAAGATTAAACGGCTGAATAAAGATTTATATTGTCTATTGCTAGTTTTCTTTTTTATATTCAATGAAAGCAACCTTTTAGAACTCTAAATGCAAGTATATTGTGCAATTTTTCTGCAGTCATCCATTTCACAGACTGTCTGAAAATAGCTCTATGAGACGTTTTGTATCCTCAGGTATTTTTGGCTAATAATTGAGCTTATCAACTATTGTTTATATTTTTCCTTTACTGATCACTATAACAGATATTGATCAGCATCTTAGATGACTTTGTTCCATTTTATACAAATATTTAACATATTAATAATGAGGTAACCCATGGTTTCTCTCCAATACTTTGATTTTACAGGCTGGAACTGAGAGCACTCTTGTAATGTTAACTTTATTGTTAACTTTATTGTTAACACATATCAGTAGTAATAGAGAGTTTTAAGGTTAGGGAGAAAGGACGGTTGTTGTTTGTGAGTCAATAACTTAAACGGTTATAAAAAAAAATTAGCTACTTGATAACAATTTACTCAAACAGAGCCATAGCTCAAGACATAGGATTGAGTAAAATGCAGACATTGTCTGTTTAACGAGTGGGATAGTTAAACAGTTTGATTTTTACACATTCAATAAATGACAAACAGACAGTCCAATTAAAGCGTGCATTTTCTCTTGGCCTACTTTTTCAGAAAAACGTTCAAATCCTTTTTTAGCAATTTCTTTGCTTGAGGATTCGTTGCAGGTCGCACTGATAAAAAACTTAATACAGTTTCTAAATTGTAAATTATCTAACGCCCTTACCCAACTTTTGGTCAATGAAGCTTCATCTGAAAAGTCTAACTGGCCAGCAACAAGTTCTGTCATTTGACCTTGAAAAGTGCCCATCATGGCATCTTTGTTTGGAACAATGCGTTGTACACCACCACGAGAAAGGCCTGTGTATTTTGCAATAGAGCCATAACTAATCGCTTCCCACCCTTTCTCCATAAAAATATCAATAATTGCTTGGTGAATGCGTAACTCTGTTAATAACGCTTGTTTTTGTGTACTTTTAGCCATTTTTATCACTTCCATTTGATAATTTAGGTTTAATAAATAAATGCAAATATCACTTTTTACATTTTGTTCTTTAATAATACTAATATAGTATTCTATAATTATGCACATATCACAAATAAATTCAACTTACTGACAATAAAATGTCTTATTATATACAGTGTTTAACACCTGATGAGCCGTTAATCTGCGCAGACTTCAATTTTGACTCCGTGTTCTTTTAATAAAGCTAATATTTTATTTTCTGAAGCTGAATCTGTTACGAGTAAATTCAATTTATTACAATCGCAAACTTTATATGTGCCCATTTTGCCGAGTTTTAATGAAGATCCTAATACAATCACCTGCTCTGATTGATCAATAATAGTTGCCAGTGTTTCTGCTTCATCAAGCCGATTAATACTTAAACCTTTATTAGGGTGTAACGCGTAAACCCCTAAAAAACAGCTGTCAAAATGAATCTTACGTAACATTGCATTGGTGGTTGCCCCCAGTGCCATTACAGCAGATTTAGATATTTTTCCACCGAGTAAAATCAGTTCAATATTATCATGATACATTAATTTACTTGCGACTAATGGACTCGGTGTAACCACCGTAAAATTAAAATGTGTCGGTAAGTTCATTGCCAATTGTAAACAGGTGGTACCTGAATCGATCAAAATAGTTTGATTGGCTTTGATAAACTGAATTGACGCTAAAGCAATGCGTTTCTTAAGGGGATCAATTTCATCCTGTCGTTCTCGATAAGCTTCTGATTCTTGTTGTAATGGCAACGCACCACCATGCACTCGCCTTAATAAGGCATCTTCATCAAGGTGCTTTAAATCTCGCCTGATTGTGTCTTCGGAAACCGCTAACGCTTGGCTTAGTTCAGCGGCATATACTCGCCCTTGCTGGCAAAGCAAGTCTAATATTTTATTATGTCGTTCTTGTTGTAACATCACTGGCCTTTCATATATTGCTTATCGAGCACACTATACCCTGCCCCACTATTTTTATGCACATGAATTTGATGGTTAATACGCTCTTTTAAGGCATCAACATGAGAGATAATACCGATGAGTTTTCCCGTTGAGTTTAAACGTTCTAACGCATCAAGCGCCATAGAAAGCGTATTTTCATCTAATGTACCAAAACCCTCATCTAAAAACAGTGATTCAATTTGGGTTTTATGACTAACCAAATTAGAAAGTGCTAACGCCAAACCAAGACTCACTAAGAAACTCTCCCCCCCAGAAAGCGTTCTCACATCGCGTAAGCTATTTGCTTGCCAACAATCGATAACCTGTAACGCCAGCTCTTCCTCTTCATTGCGTTTTAATTGGTAGCGTTGATCTAAATGTGCCATCTCTTTATTTGCCAGGTGAATCAAATTATCAAGTGTTAACCCCTGCGCAAATTTTCTGAATTTACTGCCATCGGCTTGACCAATTAATTTATTTAAGAGATCCCAGTTTTCAGCGGTTGCTTTAAAGTCATTCTGTTGCTTGTGTAACTGTTGTTGTTTTTGTTGATTATTTTGATCAATTTTAAGCGCTGTTTTTTTAGCAATTAAAGATTCATTATTTTGTATTTCCTGATCTTTAAGCTCACTTAATTGTTTTATTAATTGATTATTATCAAGTGTTTTAAACGCTGATTTTTGATGTTCATGGTGCTGTTTTTGAACACTACTAAAGGTCGTTTTTTGTGTTAATAAGTTATCTTTTAAGTTTGTTAAACTGGCTTGTAAAGTCGCCAAAACATCATGATTGATACAAGCACGTTCAAATTGCTCTCGCGTTAAAAATTGACGCTCGGCAAGCTGTATATTAAATTTTTCTGTGCTTGCCTTTAGTTCCTTATCAAGGTTTATCTTTGCTGTGATTAATGTCTTTAATACACTCTCAATACCATTTACATCAAGCTTGATGTTCACCACCTGTTGTTGTGCTTTATCAACGATTAATTTTACTTCAAATAACTGCTGATCATAATCTTGGCGCAGTTGTTGACTGCTTTTTAGGGTAAATCTTTCAATGCGATCCGCTTGCAACGCGTCTTTATTAATGGTTATTTTCTGTAATATTTTTTCAGACTCAACAAGTAATTTTTTATCATTGTTCAATTGTTGTTCTTGTAAGGCTTGTTGCTGGCTTAATTGCGTTATTGAGGTACTGATTGTTGACTGCTTCAACGTCAGCAAAGCACATTCTTCAATGGCCATCTTTTGCTCTGCCAACCAATTTTCAGGAGAACGGAGTAACGCTGTCAAATCAGGATGATGGGGTAAAATTTCTGATATTTTAAGTCTCAATTGATGCAATTCATTATTTACAGCAACTAATTGTTCATTTATTTGTTCAACTTCTAATTTATTGAGTTTATGTGAATTTTTTGCATCGTTTAATGTTTGTTGCAACGTGTTTAATTGTTCAGTAAGCCCAATTTGTTGTTGCTGCAAGGGTACCACTTGTTGATCAAGCGTTTGCTGCTGTTTCAACAAACTAGCAAGCGTGCTTATATCAGCATCTAACGTGGCACTATTGGTTGTTAATAACACCACACTGTCCACTGAATAATTCAACTGCGATGAAACACAATACCTGTTGTTTAACCATTTTTTCTTAAGCTCGGCGGTGTCAGCAAGTTGTTGCAGGTGAGTTTTATTTACATTCTGCAATTGATCGATTAAAGCCTTTAAGTGCCCCTTTAACTGATCATACTCTGTGCGTTTATTTTTTAACGCTTCGCTGGTTTGTAGTAAGCGTAATTGTGTATTTTTAACATCGAGTACTTGATGGCTATTGAGGCCAGGGTGATCCAATGAACCGCATAATGGACAAGCATGATCTTTTTCTAACTGCAACTGTAAGTCCTGCACACTGCGTAATAGCGTATCTTGCTTCATTAGAGTTTGCAGGTCTTCCTGCTCTGTCGCTAACGCTTTACCTTGCTTTTCTAACACTGACAATTGCTGTTGACCTTGCTGTAATGCATTGTTTTTACCAAAAATATCTTTTGCACAGGCGCTATTAGTGATGATCAATTCATCCAGTGTTTGTGTTAATTGTAATAGACTCGCTAATAATTCTTTTTGTTGATATAGCGTGCTTAATTGTTCATTGCCATGATGACCAATTAATTTTAGTAAACTTTTCTTTTCAATATTTGCACAACTAAACCCTTCATTAACCTCTTTAAGTTGTCTAGTCGCACTTTCAAACTCTTTTTGTATTTGCTTACAAGTGTGCTCATTAGTCGATAATAACAACTCAAGTGGCTGCACTCTACGGCTCAAAACGTGTAACTTTTCCGATTGATTTTTGTAAGCTAACAAAAAGTGCTCAACCATCGTTATTTTATCTGCATCAATGGTTAATGACTGTTGCTTTATGAGTTGATGATCAACCTGTTGGCTCTCATTATGCTGTGTTTCAATTTGCCCAGTTAGTTCAGTTAAGGATTTTTCAGCCAGCTTAATGGTGTTACTTTGTGATTCGAAAAGAGGATGTTTTTCAGTGAACTCTCTTTCAAATGCACTAATTTTACTGTCCATTGGAATCAATTCATCGGTTAAACGCTGCATCTGCAACTTATTTGTCACTGTTGCTTGTTGATGGGAAATTAATTGTTCCGATGAGTGTTGCTTGGCATCCACTAATCGTAATTCAAATTGGGCTAATTTGTCATTATGCTCATTTATTTTTTTGTGCTGAGTGGTGGCTAATTTCTGCTGTTCATTTAACGTCACAAATGCAGGTAAAATTGGCTGCGCATTCATCGCCGCCTCTATCTTATTCGTTTGCGGGGAAAAATCATCTAATGCTTGTTCCGCAAGTTGGCAAGTAAGCTTAGCTTGTTGTAACTCTTCTGTTAATCGCAGTGCAGTAGCTTGCCACTGCAAGGCTGATTCAATGGACTTTATCTCATTCTGTTTATGGTCACTAATTTGTTGTAAATTTGTAATTTCCAGCTGTAATTGCTGTAACGCTTCTTCACTTAACAACTCTAATAATGCCGATTGGCTAATTAGGAGCTTTAAATCATCTTGAATCTCTTTATTACGTTCAAAAATATATTGTGATATTTGGCAATATATTTCAGTTCCTGTGAGCTCTTCTAATAACTCTGCTCTGTCCTTAGGGCTGGCATTTAAAAAAGCAGCAAAGCCTCCCTGCGCTAATAACATTGATTTAGTAAAACGCGAGAAATCAAGACCGGTGAGTTCAATCACCTCCTTTAACACCTCACTACTCTTGGTGGCGATAATGTTCCCATCAAACTCAGAGAGCATGCATTGAGGAGCTTGTAATTTACCATCACTCTTTTTGCGCGCACGGCTTTGCGCCCACGAAACACGGTAAGCCTTCCCTTTGACGCTAAATTCAACTTCAGCATTACAATGAGCAGTACCGCGCGTCATCAGCTCATTTTTACTCTGAGTTAATTTGTCAAGGCGTGGCGTTTGCTGATAAAGCGCTAAGCAGATTGCATCAAGTAAGGTACTTTTACCCGCACCAGTTTGACCTGTAATAACAAATAAACCATTATCGATAAATGCTTGTGCTTGAAAATCAATTTTCCAAGCCCCTTTTAATGAGTTTAAATTTTCAAATTGAAGCGATAATATTTTCATGATTTATTCTCCAATTCAGCATAACTTTGTGCAAACAATAACGTTAATTGTTGCTGTTGCTCGGCACTTAAATTATCTTCGCAATCGAGGCGATACTGAAATAGCGCTTGTGGCGTAAGTTGATCTAATGTTTCAATATGATCTTCTTGCCATTGACTATTTTCATCGATTTTTGGCGTAGTAATTTTTAATATTTCAATATCAGTATTTGCCACTAAATCATGTAATTGTGTTTGTACATCACTCAGATAAAATGATTGTTGGATTTTTACTTCAACCCAAACAGATTGCCCACTCTCTATTAAAAGAATTAATTCAGCTTTAACCGTTTCTAAATCACCTTTGATCACCGTTAATTTTTGAAAGTTAGGAATAGTCATTTCTGTGGTGGTTAATATGGAAACCTCATTAAACTCAACAATAATGATGCGTTTTTCATGTTTTGCTTCATCAAAACTTAACGCGATAGGAGAGCCACTATAACGAATATGCTCGCTCTTTTGTACTTTTTGGCAACGATGCAAATGCCCTAACGCAATATAGTCAAAAGCAGGAAATAAGGACGCAGGGAAAGCAGTCAGTGAACCAATATAAATCTCACGTACTGAATCTGATACCGAGCACCCCACCGCAGTTAAGTGTCCGGTTGCCAGTATAGGAAGATGATGAGTCGATGCTTGGGTCAGGGCTAATTGATAAATATCTTGATATGTTTGCGCTATCCCTTGCTGTAAATCCATCTGTTTTTTCGACGTGGAACTACCCGACTCACTTGACATGACATCGGTTGCTCTTAAAAAAGGTAACGCACAAATAATCGCACTGTTATTTTGCTTATCTTTTACGGTCACTAAATGCGCACTTAAATTTTCATTTAGCCCCGCTAATACTGATACATTTAACACGCTTAATAAACTTTTACTCTCATTTAATACAGCCACACTGTCATGATTTCCAGAGACAATAACTAATTGTGTGCACCCCGCTTTTTGCAAATTAACAATAAAATCACTGTATAATTTACGCGCATAGGAAGGGGGTGATGCACTATCAAAAATATCTCCGGCAACAATTAATGCATCAACCGATTGCCTCATCACCACTTCAATTAACCAGCTTAAGAATGCATGGTGCTCTGCTTCACGGCTTTTCATCATGAAATGCTGACCTAAATGCCAATCGGAAGTGTGTAATATTTTCATCTGTTATCTCATCAATTAACTTAATCGATAGTTTAACAATTTCAAAACAGGAAAACTGCAATAATTTTTGCAAGGCTTTTTGCTCAGTAAATTAGCGCTTTTCGAGTGAATTGAGATCAACTTGTTTGACAAATGAGCAAACAGTATGAATTACAGCTTTTTTAGTAAAAAACAGTTGACGAGTGTCAGCGAACTCAGCATAATGCGCCCCATCGAGACAACGACTGGTTAAATAGAAACGTGTTGAGATATAAAGTAAGATGGCTACATAGCTCAGTTGGTTAGAGCACATCACTCATAATGATGGGGTCCCTAGTTCAAATCTAGGTGTAGCCACCATTTACTTTATGCGGAAGTGGCGGAATTGGTAGACGCGCTAGATTTAGGTTCTAGTATCGTAAGGTGTGAGAGTTCAAGTCTCTCCTTCCGCACCATTCTTAACTTAGTTAAGAAGCCAAAGCGAAGAAAACGCTTAATCATTACAGAGAAGAAGACTCTTAAAAAATACAGTTGGGATATCGCCAAGCGGTAAGGCACCGGGTTTTGATCTCGGGATTCAGAGGTTCAAATCCTCTTATCCCAGCCACATTCTTCAAATTGTTATCAACACAACAATTTGAGCAATACTTGAAGAAGTTAAAACTTAGCGAAGAAAACGCTTAATAAATACAGTTGGGATATCGCCATTTGGTAAGGTATCGCGAGATTTTAATATAGGATCTCGGGATTTGAATCAAGATACCCAAAGCGAAGAAAACGCTTAATAAACACAGTTGGGATATCGCCAAGCGGTAAGGCACCGGGTTTTGATCTCGGGATTCAGAGGTTCAAATCCTCTTATCCCAGCCACGCGGAAGTGGCGGAATTGGTAGACGCGCTAGATTTAGGTTCTAGTATCGTAAGGTGTGAGAGTTCAAGTCTCTCCTTCCGCACCATTATTCTTTTTTATAACTAACATTTTATAAATTTAAAGAATAATAAATTAACCAGCATACTAGCTGGTTTTTTTATACCTTACTTTTGATGTTTAAAAGTGAAAATGGCTACATAGCTCAGTTGGTTAGAGCACATCACTCATAATGATGGGGTCCCTAGTTCAAATCTAGGTGTAGCCACCATTTATTTTATACTGAATGAGTAGACGCGCTAGATTTAGGTTCAACTATTCCTTTAAAATAAGCGTAAGGTGTGAGAGTTCAAATCTCTCCTTCCGCACCATTATTCTTTTTTATAACTAACATTTTATAAATTTAAAGAATAATAAATTAACCAGCATACTAGCTGGTTTTTTTATACCTAAAATTTACCAGTTAACCAAAATCACTTAATTTAGATTGCGCTTCTTCAAAATAAGTAAAAGAGACAAGAGTTCAAAACCGCCTTGTGCAGTATTGCCCTCAGGAATTATAATCGCTAATTACCTAATCTAAAAAAGTACACTTATTATCTGAATTTAATCAAATAAATTTTCCAAAAGTCCCCCTAAAAGAGAGTGGCTGTTAAATACAATTTTTTCTTTAGTTAATGCTTAGTGAACGTTACATTCAATGTTAAATTAGCACTGCATTTATTTGATGGGTATTGTGGATGATTATAAAAAAAGAGTGGCGCATATTGACCGTAGGGGATGGTGATCTCTCTTTCTCTCAGTCATTACAAAAACATCATCAGCCAAAACATTTAACAGCCACTGTTTATGACTCTCTCAAAACAATGAATCATAAATACAGTAAAAATGCCTATCACACATTACAACAAGATAAAGTAGCAGTATTATTTAGCTTTGATGTTACCGATATAAATACTTGGTCAACACTGACAAAACAGAGTTTTGATGTCGTTATTTTCCAATTCCCACTATTACCTGCTTTTCGTTCATTTGACGAATATAAAGCACGTGATGCACAAGTCAGTATCAACACACTAAACCGTCTCTTATTAAGAGCCTTCTTAAATAATGCTTTTGAGTATTTTTTAGATCCACAAGGAGAACAGCTCTGCTTTATCACCTCTAAAGATGTGAAGCCATATCGAGAGTGGAATATTGAAAACTCATTGCATCAAGAAAGCAATTTTCACTATCAAGGCTCTTCTCGCTTTGAAATTAACGCTTTTCCTGATTATAAAGTGCGTAATGTAGACAGAGATAAACACGTGCGTAATACCCAAGGCAGAACTTATGTTTGGAGTTTGCAAGGAAATCACCCATTAAGAGCAGTATTAGACAAAGCTATTTATCAAGATGAAAACTGTTGTACTTTTTGTCGATCAGGACCTTTTAGCACCGAATATGACCGACACCAACACAATACCTCTAAAAAACACCAACAAATGATACAGTTTGAAGCACTCTGGTCTGCACAGCTTGCAAAGTAATGCTGATAATTATGGTTTATCAGCTTCAAGTGCGTTAAAAATGGCAAGTTGTTGCGCTGTTGCCGGCTGTTGATATTTCTCTTTCCACTGTGAATATGGCATACCATAAACCATCTTTCTCGCTTCATCATAATCAAGATCAATATTCATATGAGAAGCCTCTGCCATCATCCACTTTGACAAGCAGTTACGACAAAAACCAGCAAGATTCATCAGTTCGATATTTTGCACATCTTTACGACTATCAAGGTGCTTTAATAAACGTCTAAATGCAGCGGCTTCAAGTTCTGTTTGTTTTTCAAGGG
>JBAHZV010000173.1:0-22403 GCA_037132845.1 Psychromonas sp. | reverse complement strand
TGAAGGCCGATATAATAGACGAGGGCAAGATGCATTGTATCTTACTGTGAATGAAGAAAGCGCCCGTGTTGCAATGCGTAAGTATGCAAAAGATATAGACTGCCCATTAGTTTTAGTTAAATATCAAGTTGAAGCATGCCTTCTAGTCAACAAATAGGTTTAATAGATCCATCACGTCAAGATCCAAAAAAATGGCATATAACACTCTTCCGTTGGAATGAGATAGGCGCACCAAAAGTAACTCTAGTCGGTGATAGTTCGCTGTATTAATAAGAAAATTGACATCGTTACATATATTGGCTTATCTCTAGCTCATCTATTTGGTTTTCTGATAAATAGGTATGTGCATACTCTAGATATACACCAGAGGTTAAAAACAGTTTAAAGAGTTCGGCATCTATATGCTTATCTTTAACCATAAAGGACATTATTTTAAGCGCTTGGCTTAAGGTTTTTTGCTCTTTATAAGGTCGATCAGAAGCCGTCAGTGCTTCGAATATATCGGCGATCACCATTATTCGTGCGGTGATGGGTAATTCTGCAGCTTTAATTTTACGTGGATAACCTTCACCATCCATTTTTTCATGATGACCACCAGCAATAGTAGGGATATCTTGTAAATGTTCAGGGAAGGGCAATTTTGATAACATCATAATAGTATGTATCATATGCCCATTAATAATAAATCTATCTTCACTGGTTAACGTGCCACGCTTAATGGACAAGTTGTACAGCTCACCACGATTATATTGATATTCAGGTGTTGTCACGTTAAACCCCCAGCGATTACCTTCTTGAGTAAACTCTATATGTTGTTGAACCGCTAGATGTTCGTTCTTATCTGATAATAGATGCTCTTTAACGGGCAATGAAGTATCCGCTATTTTCTTCGCTTGAATGGGAGCAATGCCTATTTTATTATTCAAGGTTCTCGTCCATGTATATTGAGCAATTTTTTGTAATCTCGTCATTTTATCATCGGACATAAATTCACCTCCGATATTGCACTCAGCAACAAATTCAAAATCCTGATCGAGTTGTTTTAATAATTGATCACGTTGTTTACTGAGTGTTTCTTTATCGCTATTCTTTTCTGTTAACGCTTGCCAATAAATTTTTTCTGCCTCCGTTTTTAATAATTCGAAGCGCATTCGTATTTCATTTATGCGGTCATAAATGGTTTCAAGCTTGGTCGCTTTATCAACAATATGCTCGGGTGTGATTATTTTTCCACAATCATGTAACCATGCCGCTATGTGTAATTCTTCCCATTGTTCATCTGTTAAATAAAAATCTTTATAGGCACCATCGTTAGAATCACAAGCCGCTTTACTGAGCATTTTTGTGAGCTCTGGTACACGTGTACAATGGCCACCGGTATAAGGTGATTTACTATCAATCGCCCCTGCAATAAGCTGAATAAAACTTTCTAATAAATCTTTCTGCTCTGTTAATAATTGTTGGTTTTGTATTGCTAGCGCCGAGAAGCTAGCAATCGCTTGTGCGTATTGCAATGTGCCATGGTTGAGAGGTTTATGCTGGGCAACTAAAATGGCAAGAAATCCTAAATTTTTACCGGATCTATTTTTCATTGGAATTAATTGCCAATTTAATAAAGGAATGTTGTTAACGTTTTCTTCAATTATCAGGGAAATGTCTTTAGGTATAGAGTTCGCTGTTAAGCTTTGTGGTAATTGCTCACTTGAAAGATTTAATGCTGAAAGTTGTTTATTGAGTGCTTCATTTTCAGTAGAGCATAAGGATAGTAAAGAGCAATGTCTAATTTGAAATGAGTCTTTGTTATTGAGGATTATAATTGTTCCTTGGCTTGCGGGAATATTATTATATTCTTGGCTAATTTTACTAAGCAGTTGCTGATAGGTTTTTTGGCTAATCAATGAAGCGGAGAGGTTTTGAAAATGTGCAATGGCCTGTTTCATATTATTGGTTACAGTGATCAGTTCTGCTATCTCTTGAATAGGTGTATTCATTTTAATCTGTTCACTAAAATCGAAGTTTTTAATTTTTTGTAATTCTTTTGTTAAATCACGAATAGGTGCGGTTAATAATCGTGCAAAATACCAAGCGATAGGCAATGTTGCTAGTATAATCATTAATGTGATGAAAAGGCTTTTATAGCGTAGCCGATAAGCTTCAGATAATAATTCTTTGGTTTTGACTATTTGTATGAAGAATAAGTTTTTTTGATTGGATACTGGCGAAACCTCGCCAAGCCAATCCTCGCCATCGAAAGAGAATAAAATACTGCCTTTTTGATCTCTATAGTTATTGAATACATATGCTAATGCAGGCTGATCTATTTCTGAAATTGACTTAAACCTATCAAACTTCCCCTCTTCTGATAGCAATTTTTGGGTATCTTGGTAAGCAATCACTTGCGCCATTTTATCAACAAGCACACGTTGACTGCTTGGGTAAGACTGAAAGTCTTTAAGCAATTTTGATAAGCTCCCTAAAGTATAATCGGCGGCTATTACTGCTTCATGAGTTTTATCATACACTGATAATGTCATGCCATATTCTTGACTTGCATGAAAGAGATAAGCTTGAGTAACGTTATAAGGATCATTGTTGGTGACTGCGTGGTACCAAGGGCGTTCTTTTATAGTTAAATTATAATTTTCATCCTCAACCGTTTGTAATAGGATGCCATCGAGACTGTAAAAAGAGTGGGCTGTTTTTTGTGCATAGCGTAACGTCATCATAAAACGAGCGTTCTTGGGCGCATTATATTTTTTGATAATAGCTTGGGAAGCTAACTCTCTATAAAGAAAGAAATTATCGTTGGAATAAGCAACAAAAAGGGCTGATAAACTAGGCGTGGTGATTATCATTTCAGATAATATGGGTAAAAAATCAACTTTCTGCTGAATGGTTGTCATCTTGACCACATTTGACGCACTCAGTATTTTTAGTGTTCTGTGTATTTGTTCTCGTTCTCGGTGAATATTATTGACCATTTGATTGCTGGAGTTAGTAAACAGTATTTTTCCTGAATCGATCATGTTTTGACTAAGTTGAAGATAATTATGCCAGCCGAGCGATACGCCAGAGATGATAATTAAGACACTAAATAAAATAATAATATGGAACTGTAAACTCAATTTTTTTTTAGGTGCTGAGGGTTGCATAATCATCCTTTAGTAACTGTTCTCCAGTTTGTATGCTTTATTCTAAGGCGTAGTTATCTTTTGTAAACAAAAATAAGAGATAAGTGTGATTTTAAAATATCTTTGTTAATCAAGTTATTAGGTATGCAATTAAGATGTTGTTTGCATCTTAGTTATGCAACGCAGATATTCCCTGTGATAGTAGCTAGCAAAATTGAAAGGCCTCTGATTTATTTTAAAGATTGCTTTTCAGACGTAAAAAAACCGCAATGAATGCGGTTTAAAGAATATATTTAACAATCACGAGTTAGCGTGTGCCAAAGACTACAATTGTTTTACCGTGTGCTGATATAAGCCCTTGCTCTTCAAGCATCTTAAGAATACGGCCAACGGTTTCGCGTGAACAACCCACTATTTGACCAATTTCTTGACGAGTGATTTTAATTTGCATGCCATCGGGATGAGTCATCGCGTCTGGTTGTTTAGCAAGGTCAAGTAAGGTATTCGCAATACGACCCGTTACATCTAAAAATGCTAAGTTACCTACTTTCTGGCTAGTTATCTGTAAGCGATCCGCCATTTGGTTAGATAAGCGCATTAAAATTTCAGGATTGACAGTGATCAGCTGTTGGAATTTTTTGTACGATATTTCCGCGACTTCACAGGGTGATTTTGCTTTAACAGAAGCACTACGAACAGGCTCATCTGATTTATCAAATAATCCTAGCTCCCCTAAAAAATCACCTTGATTTAAGTAAGATAAGATCATTTCTTTACCATCTTCATCTTTAATAACAACAGCAACTGAGCCTTTTACTATGAAGTACAACGTATCTGCTTTTTCGCCAGCATGAATGAGCATGCTTTTTGCGGGGTATTTATGAGTGTGACAATGTGATAAAAACCATTCTAATGTTGGATCTGTTTGTGGTTTAGTAATAATCATGCTTCATCCTTAATCTAATTGAATAGCTAAATGGCTACCTCTCGTTATTATTAACAGGAGCAAAATGCGATTGTATATTGATTATATCTCTTTTTACAGACTACGGATAACATAAATAGCCTTATATTTTGTGATAAATCAGACATTTGTCAAAAAGCAATGATCTTTTTAGCATTAATCGTGATTTAAATCTAAACATATCCTATTTCTTTGTGTGTAATGAATACTGCATAGTAATGGTTATCATTTTGCTTTTTCGTTGAAACGTTGTTTATCAATAAAGGTGACACTTTGTGATAATTCTGAGAAGAGAATTAATACATCCCCAGCTTGAATTTGTTCAAGTAGCATTCGACTTTTACTTTGCAATGATTTTTCAATCGCACCATAGTCGGTTCCTTCACGTAGAATAAAAGATTCGATTAAGTTTTGAAGCGTTTCACTATCAAGAGATTGGTAAGGAATAAGCATGTTATTAAGGTAACTTAAAAAATAAGAGCTTCAGTCTATTGGATGAGTTATTAAAAAACAATGCATCGTGATTAATTTAATTTTTAAAGCGTAAGAGGTTTTTTGCTTATTTCACTTTTAGGTATATATCAACTAAGCTCTGTGTTCTTGTTCAGAGAGTGTGAACAACTATTATGAGAGTGACGGAAAGTGAATTTATTGCTTCTATCTAAAGATAACTTATTAAGACGTTGAACATTAATTTCGATCATTTAAGCAATATTAATGTGCTGTATTATGAACACTATTGATTGTGGTTGGCGTTATGGATTGGGTATTAATGAAGAAGCCATTGTTTATCTTTCATTTTATTACGGAGATTTTATGAAAAAGTTATGTATTGTATCGTTGATGCTTATGTCACCTGGTTTCTTATTTGCGGCGGGTGATGTAGGCGCTGGCAAAGCAAAATCAATGATTTGTGCCAGTTGTCATGGGGCAGAGGGTATTTCTATTGCACCTATTTATCCCAATTTAAATGGCCAAAAAGCGCCTTATTTGATTGGCGCATTAAAAGCGTATAAAGCGGGGCAACGAAAAGGAGGAATGGCCATGATTATGATACCGCAGGCAAAAGCTTTATCGGATACTGATATGGCCGATCTTGCTGCATATTATTCATCAATGAAGTGATTCTTTTTGTTAACAGGAGAGCTACTTTATTACAATGCGTATTTATACTAAGCAAGTGATCAATTATTTTTCAGGAAAAGAGAGAATAACAGCGCATTAATTTTTATCACTGGTTATTCTCATACACAATGACAATGCGGTGAATCTCTGTTTTAACCAGACAAAATAGATCATCTATTTATTATAATTGCTATTATTAAGATGATGAAAAAAGGGTGAATACTTTCATATTCACCCTTTTTTTATATCAATTACCTAACGGATAATTTTTCTGTTGGCTTTTATAGGTCGTCAGCGTTAGCGGCCAGGTATTTTGCGACACCTTCTGGTGACGCATCCATCCCAGCTTTATCTTTCGCCCATTGTGCAGGACAAACTTCACCATGCTCTTCGTGGAATTGTAATGCATCAACCATACGTAACATTTCATCAATGTTACGGCCCAGTGGAAGATCATTGACTACTTGATGACGTACAACACCCTTTTTGTCGATTAAGAAAGAACCACGCAGTGCAACACCCGCTTCTGCAAATTCAACACCGTATGCTTGGCAAATTTCATGTTTAACATCTGCAACAAGTGGATACTGAACAGCACCAATACCACCATCATTGATCGCAGTATTTCGCCATGCATTGTGCGAGAACTGAGAATCGATTGAAACACCAATGACTTCAACACCACGTGCTTGGAATTCTCCAAAACGTTTGTCGAATGCGATTAGTTCAGAAGGGCATACAAAGGTGAAATCAAGAGGGTAGAAGAAGATAACGGCTTCTTTACCTTTAGTAAATTCAGAAAAGTTAAAGCTATCTACGATCTCGCCATTGCCTAATACTGCTGCAGCAGTAAAATCAGGTGCTTGTTTAGTTACTAATACCATGGACATTTCCTTTTAATAAATAATGTGCTAACAATCAATTATTTTATAATGCTATTGAAGTTTTTACTGCAATAGCATGCGTGAAATAGTGCTTATAATCGAATTGTTTTTACCAATTAGATTGATAGATTTTTTCTATGGTAAAATGATCAATGCAAGGGAAAGGTAAAAATCATCTTTAAAACGTCGTCAACTAGGGGTTACGACCAAATTTAGAGAAATCGGGTTTACGCTTTTCGTTGAAGGCATTACGTCCTTCTTGACCTTCCTCGCTCATATAAAATAGCATGGTAGCATTACCGGCAAGTTCTTGTAATCCAGCCTGTCCATCACAATCTGCATTTAATGCGGCTTTTAGACAGCGCAGTGCCATCGGACTGTTTTGAAGAATTTCACGACACCATTTTAGTGTCTCTTTCTCTAAGTCAACGAGTGCGACAACAGTGTTGATAAGCCCCATATCCAATGCTTCTTGGGCATCGTACATACGACAAAGGAACCAAATTTCTCGCGCTTTTTTCTGACCGACAATGCGCGCCATATAACTTGCACCCCAGCCACCGTCAAAAGAACCCACCCTGGGACCTGTTTGTCCAAATTTAGCGTTATCGGCTGCGATAGTTAAGTCACACATCATATGTAAAACATGTCCTCCACCTACTGCATAACCAGCAACCATTGCGATAACTGGTTTGGGGCAAGTACGAATTTGGCGTTGAAAATCTAATATATTAAGATGGTGACCACCAGAAATTTCATCTTTGTAGCCACTGTCCCCACGAATACTTTGGTCACCACCCGAGCAGAAAGCAAGATCACCTTCACCGGTTAAAATGATGACGCCAATGCTTGAGTCATAGCGCGCATCGTTCATTGCTTGCATCATCTCATTTACTGTATGCGGACGAAAAGCATTACGAACTTGAGGGCGATTGATCGTGATTTTTGCAATCCCATCTGCTTTTACGTAGCGGATGTCACTGAACTCTAATTCACTTTTTAACCAAGTAATAGGGGCGTAAAAATCTGTCATAAATAATAAACTCTTTGGTTTCTGTTTTAATGTTAATGGTTGTTCATTCCATGACGTTACTTTAAGTTTTTAATCAGGAACTGGGCAAATTGTAAGGCATCTTCTTGGTGAATATTATGTCCAACTTGTGAAAATTCGCTCACAACAATATTCTCTAAGTTGTCTAGTTGTTTGGCTATCTTTTTGAATTTTTTGTCTTTCTCGCCAACGCAATAATAAACAGGCAATTTAGTTTCTTGTAAGTAAGGCAGGGCACACTGTTGTTTACCAAGACTGGTCGCTAACAACATATTCGCTAATGGCACGCCATAATTATGCACGCGTTTATTAATTAACGTCTCTTTTTGTTGCATACTGAGGTTGCTAAAAATATCTTGGTCATACCATGTTGATAATGTTTCTAACATACTCGCAGTCGCAAATATTTTTGCCCAGCTATAATCTTGCATAAAGCGACGCTCTTTAGACTGCTCATCAATTAGCCCTATATGACTCGATTCTAATAATAAAGTAGATAAGCGTGGATCCTGTTGAGTGCGTGCATAATCGAGTGCAAGACGACCCCCTAAGGAATAACCGATCAGTACATATTTGTTGATATTAAGTTCGTCGATTATGTTTTTAATTAATCTGTGACAGTAATTAAAACCATCGTCGAGGGGGCTTGATGTCGTCACTGAAAGACCATGACCAGGCAGGTCAATAGCAATGCAGTGGAAATGTTCTTTAAGGTGAACGATGGTTTCATTCCAGTCGTTGCTACAGCCCAAAAAGCCGTGTAAAAAAACCAGAGTCGGTTTGTTGTTGCAACCTTGTTGCTGTTTATAAAGTGGCATTGTAAATATGCTCCTTCAATTTTTTCAGTTGAATTGCACTTTGTTGGTTTGTTAGCGTTATTTCGATCAGAGAATGTTTATTCTTCAAACATGTATTATAAGTATCTTTGAAATCAATAATTTGATGTGGATTGTAATAATCGATACAAAATTGTTTACAGCTTGCTTTAAAGTTTAAGCCATGTGGCAGTTGGTAGAAGTTTTTTTTCTGCTCTTCTGGGACGGGTAATAAATTGAAAATGGAGCCTCCATCATTATTAATTAGCACAATAATAAAGGGCGTGATGAGCTGTTTTAGTAATGACAATGAGTTAAGATCGTATAAAAAAGAGGTGTCACCAATTAATAAAGTGGTGGGTTTGGCGCTGTTCTTCGCAACCCCGATAGCCGTGGCTAAAAGTCCATCGATGCCACTTGTGCCTCTATTGGTAAAAATAGAGGCTTTATTGGTAACCATTAGCATATCAGCAAGACGAATGGGCATGCTATTGCCAATAAATAAGGGAGCATCTTTGACGAGCAACTTATCAAGCTGTTTAATAATGGTCATTTCACTAAAAGGTTGAGTGAGTAAAAAGGGCTCAATAACCTGTTTTGCTAAACGATCATGGCAATCTTGTAGCCTCTTATGCCAATGATTATTTATTTCTGAGGTGATGTTTTTTTGTGCTTTAATCCATTCTACTGCGGTGCAGTTAAAACGTTTATCAACTTGGTGGTTTGGATCGATGCGTTTTTTAGCGGGGCTAACGATGTGCAATTCACCTTTAAAATGAGCCATAAAGGTGGATAAACGTTTGCTTATTAGCTGTTCTCCAAACTGAATAATAATATCGACTTGTTGTAATAGTTGATAAAAATGGCTGTTCACTAATAATAGATCATAATAGCTGAGTGTATTTTTTTGCACGCCTTGTGTGGATTGAATATCGACCAATAGCACAAAATTATTTTCTTTACAAAACTCAGTGATGGATGATGCTTCTTTATCATTTTGCATTTTTGCAATAATGAACAGCACTTTTTTATCCTGTAAATAGGTGCATTCAGGTAAAGTCACAACGTGGTGATTAATAAACGCAGTAAAAGGGCGATGATTAACTCTCCAATTTTTCAAGCTACTTAAATAATCTTGGTAATCCGTCATTTCAGCAGTTGGGTAGAGCGGCTCTGCAAAAGCGATATTAAAGTGAATCGGTGCAGGCTGATTACGCTGAACATTTAAACCCTGATCAATCGTGGTTAAGAGATAATTCGCTTTAATGTCGGTGCTTGGTTGTACTATCTGTGCAAAAAAAACGGGATAACTTGCAAACAGAGTATGTTGGTCGATGGCTTGATTGGCATCGCAATTTAATAACTCTGCGGGTCGATCTGCAGAGATAATAATTAAAGGTAAACTACTTTGTTTGGCTTCAATCACCGCAGGGTATAAATTTGCGACGGCAGTACCAGAGGTGGTGATAATGACCACTGGTTTTTTACTGACCTGCGTAAGCCCTAACGCTAAAAATCCTAATCCACGCTCATCAAAATGCAGGTGAGTTTGTGCCTTTTTGTGGCGAGCAACCGCTAAAGTTAATGGTGTTGAACGAGAGCCTGGGGCAATACAAAAATCGCGAATACCGTGGCGCATTAATTCTTCGATAAAAATTGATGCCCACAATAGATTGATATTACTACTATGAGAAGAAAATTCCATGGCCATTAATACTTCTCTTGTTGAATGATAATATTCAAAATAGTTTCTATCTTGTTATGCTCAGAAAACGATTCCATCCCGGTGTTCATTAGTATTTTTCCTGTTGCGTCATCATCTTTATATTGTTCTCGATTATTTGTTACGCTTGTTGGCACTTTGGCCTGTCACTATACCTGTTCCAGAATTTCGTTTCTGTGTTCATTAGCATTTTCCTTGGTGAGTAATAATATTCAAAATAGTTTCTATTTTGTTATCGAGTTCTTGCCACTCTTCTTCAGCTATTGATCCGGTTACGATGCCTGCCCCAGAGAACAGCTTTATGCTGTTTTTGTTAATTAATGCACTACGAATTGCGACGCTAAAATCACTTTTTTTGTCACTTATATAGCCTACTGAACCGGCATACCAACCCCGTACGTAAGGTTCATTATCATTAATGAATTGTAACGCGGGTAATTTAGGGCAACCCGCGACGGCGGGCGTGGGGTGTAAGTTATAAAGTAGTTCGGCATCACTGGTTGGTCTTTTCAATGTTGCATGGATAGGTACACAGAGGTGCTGAACCTTATGCAGTTGTATCACCTGTGGTTCTGCACAGGTTACTTGTGCTTTTAAACGTTTTAAATTGGCGACAATAAATTCTTGTACTAAATGATTTTCGCGATCAATTTTTTTGTCGGTTAATAAACTTTGTAATAGCATCTTATCTTCATGCGCATTTCGACCACGATTAACGGTGCCAGCCATCGCTTCTGTTTGTAACAGATTATGCTCACGTTTAAATAAACGTTCTGGTGAGCAACCGATAAAGATATTGTTTTTGCAGAACTGAAAACTGAAATGAAAACTAGCAGGATTTGCTTGCTGCCATTTATCGAGTAAATCGCAGTGGTTAATATCATGATCGCACTGTAGCTCTGTTTGTCGTGATAAAACGACTTTGGGCAACAAAGCTTTGTATTCTATAGAGAGATCAACAAGCGCCGCCCATTGTTGTTTATCAGGTAAATCGATGCGTGATAATAATTGGGTGACAACTTCTTGTAATGCAACGGGGGATGCTAATTGTTGGACTAATTTAATGCTTTGGTTGATCGAAAAATTACCATCAAAATGACAGGTTAAGGTCAGTTTGTTATTTTCTTCAATAAATTCTAATACGGGCCTAATAAAGCGGATTGCGGGGAACCCTGCCCATTGAGCATCTTGTTGCTGAAAAGCCATGCCACCATAGTAGCGTGCTTCGCCCTGTGCGACTGGAATTGTTTCAATATCATCTATCGCACCGAAGCATACAATACTTTGTTGTTGGTGTTTATCTTGCCAGTAAATCGCCGGAAAAATGTTTTTTTGGGCTTTTAATAATTGTAATAAGGGTATGACATCAAGTGCCATGGTCAGGTTTTTAGCCGGAAATTCACCTTGTTCATTTTTAAATTGTGCTAATCTTTTACATATTTTTTCAATCATCAAATTAAAATCGCTCTTTGCTATTTATATAGATTCGATTTTGCTAATGTAACGTGAAAATAACCGCGCCACAATATAGATATTGGATAATTTGATGAACAAGCTCTCTGTTTGGTTAACCGCCTTGCGTTTACCTACTTTACCACTTGCAACGGCTTCTATTTTTGTTGCCGCGGGTATGGCAGTGCATCAGCAAATTTTTGACCTCTCTATCTTTATATTATCGATGATAACTGCGTTGTTATTACAGATCCTTTCTAATCTTGCGAATGATTATGGCGATGCAACTCGTGGTGCAGATGATGAAAATAGGATCGGACCAGTACGTGCCATGCAAACCGGTATGATCACCGCCGCATCAATGAAATTTGCCATTGTATTAACAACTATATTGACATTAGCAACGGGTATTGCCCTATTAATGGTTGCATTAGGGGACGACCTTTTTAGCTGGATACTGTTTATTGGCTTGGGAATACTGGCTATTACCGCTGCTATTACCTACACAATGGGTAGGTTACCTTATGGTTATCGTGCTTTAGGTGATCTTGCTGTTTTCCTGTTTTTTGGTTTGTTAGGTGTGATCGGTAGTTTTTATCTGTATGGATTAACGGCGAGTTGGTCTCTTTTGTTGCCAGCCTCTAGTATTGGTATGTTGTCCGCGGCTGTTTTAAATATCAATAATATACGTGATGTTGAAAATGATTCTCGGCATAATAAAACGACGTTAGTGGTGTTGTTTGGGCGGTTAGTGGCATTTAAGTATCATCTGTTTTTAATTATTGGTGCACCGTTACTGAGTAGTTATTATCTTTTCAATTTAGAAAATACCCAGCCATGGCAATATATCTTTTTATTGGCGATGAATCCGTTATTGAAAAGTTGTTTTGCAGTAAAAAATGCTATTGATGCAAATCAACCGTCAGGTGAACTGTTTAATGAGCAGTTAAAAAACACTGCAATGGGTACCTTTGTTTTTGCGCTATTATTTGCACTGGTTTTAATTACCTGAATTTAGATGAGTGTGAAAATACTGATCACTTGCGCCTCTCTTCTCCTTCTTTATATCGCTAAAGAGCACTCTTTTTAGCGTTTTCGCTAAATTTTATTGAAATAACGTTGAAAAAAGCAACATATTTTTAGTTTTTTGCAAATTCTGTGTTCTGTTTAACAGTAAGCTTCGGTATAATGCGCGCGGAATATTGACCAAAATTTTTTACTAACAGAGTATAAAAAATGACAGAATTAAGTAAATACAGAAATATCGGTATTTTCGCGCACGTTGATGCGGGTAAAACTACCACTACAGAGCGTATCCTAAAACTGACTGGACAAATCCACAAAACCGGTGAAGTTCATGACGGCGAATCTACTACCGATTTCATGGAACAGGAAGCTGAGCGCGGTATTACTATCCAGTCTGCTGCCGTCACTTGTTTCTGGAAGGATCACCGTTTTAACGTTATCGATACTCCTGGACACGTTGACTTCACAGTTGAAGTATACCGTTCTCTTAAAGTACTTGATGGCGGTATTGGTGTGTTTTGTGGCTCTGGTGGTGTTGAACCTCAGTCAGAAACTAACTGGCGTTACGCGAATGACTCTAAAGTTGCACGTATTATTTTCGTTAACAAATTAGACCGTATGGGTGCTGATTTTTACCGCGTCGTGAAGCAAACTCGTGACGTATTAGGTGCTAATCCACTTATCATGGTACTGCCAATCGGTATCGAAGATGATTTCGTTGGTGTTGTTGACTTGTTAACACGTAAAGCATGGATATGGGATGACTCTGGTTTACCAGAAAACTTCTCAATTGAAGATGTTCCTGCGGACATGGTTGACAAAGTAGAAGAATACCGTGAATTGCTTCTTGATACAGCGCTTGAGCAAGATGATGATTTATTAGAAGCATACATGGAAGGCAATGAGCCCTCTATTGATGACATTAAACGTTGTATCCGTAAAGGTACACGTACAATGGAATTCTTCCCAACTTACTGTGGCTCTGCGTTTAAAAACAAAGGTGTGCAAAATATTCTTGACGCTGTTGTTGATTACCTACCTTGTCCTACAGATGTTGATCCACAACCGCTTACCGATGAAGAAGGCGAGCCAAATGGCGAATTCGCAATCGTTTCTGCAGAAGAAAGCTTCAAAGCGTTAGCATTTAAAATTACTGATGACCGTTTTGGTTCACTTACTTTCGTACGTATCTACTCAGGTACACTTAAGAAAGGCGATACCATCATGAATGCGGCGACCGGTAAAACTGAACGTGTTGGCCGTATGTGTGAAATGCAAGCGGACGATCGTAACGAGCTTACTTCAGCACAAGCGGGCGATATCATCGCTATCGTTGGTATGAAAACAAACGTACAAACTGGTCACACATTATGTGATCCTAAAAACCCTGTTGTACTTGAAGCAATGGTATTCCCTAACCCCGTTATCTCTATCTCTGTTACACCAAAAGATAAAGGCTCTACTGAAAAAATGGGCGTTGCTATCGGTAAAATGGTTGCAGAAGATCCAACATTTAAAGTTGAAACTGACCAAGATTCAGGTGAAACAATCCTATCTGGTATGGGTGAGCTTCACTTAGATATCAAAGTAGATATCTTAAAACGTACTTACGGTGTTGAACTAATCGTTGGTGAACCTCAAGTTGCTTACCGTGAAACTATCACGCAAAAAATTGAAGATTCATACACGCATAAGAAACAATCTGGTGGTTCAGGTCAGTTTGGTAAAATTGATTACACTATCAAGCCTGGTGAACCTGGTACTGGTTTCGTCTTCACATCAGTCGTAACGGGTGGTAACGTACCTAAAGAGTTTTTCCCAGCGATTGAGAAAGGCTTTAAAGGCATGATGGATACGGGTGTACTTGCTGGTTTCCCAGTACTTGACGTTGAAATTGAGCTTACCGATGGTGGCTTCCATGCCGTGGATTCATCTGCAGTAGCATTTGAACTTGCTGCACGTGGCGCATTCCGTCAGTCTATTCCTAAAGCGGGCGCACAACTTCTTGAGCCTATTATGGCTGTTGACGTATTTACGCCTGACGATCATGTTGGTGATGTTATTGGTGATCTTAGTCGTCGTCGTGGCATGATTGCTGGTCAAGAGGCTGGTGCTTCTGGTGTTCGTATTAAAGCTGACGTACCACTTTCAGAAATGTTTGGTTACATCGGTTCACTACGTACAATGACTTCAGGCCGTGGTCAGTTCTCTATGGAGTTCAAAAACTACATGCCTTGTCCTTCTTCAGTTGCAGATGCTGTTATTGAGAAAGTGAAAGAAGAAAAAGAAGCCGCTAAAAAGAAATAATTTCTTAACTAGCAAATCTTCTTAAACCCTAATAACGAAAGTGGTTAGGGTTTTTTTATAGCTGTTTTTTGAGTCGGTATATATGCCTTGTCGTTACCCCTCAAAAAACCGTTGCTAATAAATAATCTTATTCGCTCGCTAATTGTTTTAAAACCATGATAATGCAAGTTATTCGTGGCTTTGTCGCGCATTTTTAAAAATACTAACATTAGGTCTATTATCAATTATTTTTATCTACTTATTCTGTTACCCCTTACGGTTTTTTCTGGGCAAGGCAACCAAACTAATCACTCCTTTAGTAAAGCTAAAAAAATGCTTGAAAATGCTGTTTATCTCGAGAGGAGTGAACGTATAACACTTTACTGTGAGGCTTCCTTTGATAGAGCAAAAAAGATTACTTTTCCCAGTGGCTTTATAACCACTAAATATAAGAAACGTGCTAACAAAGTAGAGTGGGAGCATGTTGTGCCTGCGGAAAACTTTGGGCGCAACTTTATCGCTTGGCGTGAAGGGGATGAGCGGTGTATCAATGGCAAAGGAAAAACCTTTAAAGGACGGCGCTGTGCAGAAAAGGTGAATCAACAATATCGTTTAATACAGTCTGATATGTATAATTTATATCCTACTATTGGTGCTGTAAATGCGCGACGCAGTAACTATAACTTCGTAATGTTAAATAATGAAGAAAGTAGCTTTGGCAGCTGCTTGATGAAAATATCCGCTCGTAAAGCAGAGCCACCGAAAAATGCACGCGGTATGATTGCTCGCAGTTATCTTTATATGCATCAAAGCTATCAAAAATATTCGATGAGCAGGCCACAATTACAATTAATGAATGCTTGGAATAAACAATTTCCTGTTAGCCAGTGGGAGTGCTTACGTGGGCAACGTATTGCTGAATTACAAAAGAATAAGAACACAATTTTGGCAAAAAATTGTGCACTTGCCGGCTTTAATTAAGTCTTATCTCGTCTAAAAGTAAACGAAAATAATAATAAATTGATTGTAGTTACTGGGTTTAATTAAGAATTATTTCTCGTACAAAGCGACTGCCAAAATAGGCAAGGGTGAGCAGTGATGAGCCTATAATGGTTATATAAACCATTAAGCGGCCACGCCAACCGTGCTTATAGTGCCCCCATAAAATAATCGTATAAATAATCCATGCAATGATCGACAGTATCGTTTTATGTGCTTTACCTTGGGCAAACATATCTTCTAAGAAGATAAAACCGGTTAATAATGTAAAGCTTAAAAAAATGAAACCGATAAAAATAAACTGAAACAGCGTTTTCTCCAGTGTCATTATCGGTGGCATTTTTATTGAAGTCAGTAATAATTTATGATTTTTTAAACGATAGTCTAAATAGGCGAGTTGCAATGCTAATAAACTCGCAATGGTCAGTATCGAATACGCCAGTAGCGCTAAGATAATATGCGTACCTATTTGAGGGTGGGATTCCAAGTGGGAAATATAATGACTTGGTAAGTAGTTAACAGCAAGAAAATTAACCACGGTAAAACCATATACAATAGGTAATAGTGCGCCTGTGTTGAGTCTTTTCGTGATGATTGTGCTGAGTAAGGCCATTATAAATGTGATTGCAGAAACAACATTTAAAATCTGTAAGTCTTGCCCATGCTGTATAAAAATTTGCTCATATAGCCATATACAATGCGTTATTAATGCAATGGAAATAGAAGCTAAAAAACGGCTGGTTAGTATTTCTTTTGAAGCAAGTAGCTGATTACTCGCAATCACCACCGCTAGAATATAAAAAATACTACTTATTAGTGCTAAATAATCCATATCAATCCATATACTTATTTACTCAAGTTATTAATTATATGCAAATTTTAGCGGATGAGAAGTTAATACTACTTTGAAAGGCAATGTTGCGTATAATATCGGGTATTCTATATTTAATTTTTAGCAGTGAGAGCGAAGCATGTTTGAGAATTTAAGCGAACGATTGTCGAAAACCTTAAAAGCGATCAGTGGTAAGGGCCGCTTAACTGAAGACAATATTAAAGGTACGTTACGTGAAGTCCGTATGGCGCTGTTAGAGGCGGATGTTGCCCTACCCGTTGTCCGCGATTTTATTAAAGCGGTAAAAAAACGTGCCGTGGGTCGTGAAGTAACCAAAACATTAAATCCTGGGCAAGCATTTTTAAAAATAGTCCAAAGTGAACTTGAATCCGCAATGGGTGAGGTTAATGAATCATTAAACCTTGCGATGCAACCACCTGCTGTTTTGTTAATGGCGGGTTTGCAAGGTGCGGGTAAAACGACTTCAGTTGCTAAGCTAGCACGGCTATTAAAAATAAAAGAGAAAAAATCTGTTTTAGTGGTAAGTGCTGATATTTATCGCCCCGCTGCGATAAAACAGTTAGAGACACTCGCTGCAGAAGTTGAGGTTGAGTTTTTCCCGAGTGATATCTCACAAAAGCCAATTGATATTGCTAATGCCGCAATTGCTCATGCGAAAAAGAAATTTATTGATGTGGTTATTGTTGATACCGCAGGTCGTCTACATATAGACACCGATATGATGGATGAGATAAAAAATCTTCATGCGGCCATTACACCGGTAGAAACGCTGTTTGTTGTTGATGCCATGACCGGGCAAGATGCCGCTAATATTGCCAAGTCTTTTAATGAAGCGCTACCTTTAACGGGCATTATATTAACCAAAGCCGATGGTGATGCACGTGGTGGTGCCGCGCTTTCGATTCGTCATATTACTGGTAAGCCGATAAAATTTATCGGTATGGGTGAAAAAGTTGATGCATTAGAAGCATTCCATCCGGACCGTATCGCGTCACGTATTTTAGGCATGGGTGATGTTCTTTCTCTGATTGAAGATCTTGAACAAAAAGTCGATAAGAAAAAAGCGGATCAACTTGCTCAAAAAATGCGTAAAGGCAAAGGTTTTGATTTAGAAGATTTCCGTGATCAACTGATACAAATGAAAAGCATGGGAGGCATGGCTGGCATGATGGATAAATTGCCCGGTATGGGACAAATTCCAACTGCAATGAAAGATCAAGTGAATGATAAAGCGACCAATCAGATGGAAGTTATTATCAATTCAATGACCAAGAAAGAGCGAGCAAAACCTGAAATTATTAAGGGTGGGCGTAAACGTCGTATCGCCGCCGGTTCGGGCACACAGATTCAAGATGTGAATAAACTCTTAAAACAATTTGTTCAGATGCAAAAAATGATGAAAAAGATGTCTGGTAAAGGCGGCATGCGTAAAATGATGTCTGGGATGCAAGGCATGATGGGTGGCGCTGGTGGCATGGGCGGTATGGGTATGCCTCCTGGTCTTGGTGGATTTAGAAGAAAATAATTAGCCAACTATTGTTTATTTTAAAGCCAGGTATTTCCGCCTGGCTTTTTTGTTTGTGTACTCCATAACGCTTAAATATCATTCAAAAGTGTGATTTTAATTGTTATTTTCGCATAAAAGAGTATGATTCTGCAGCTTTCTACAAAAGCATGCGGTCAGCATTCGCTGACTAAATATACGTTTAACAAATAATAGAGGACGATATGGTAACTATTCGTTTAGCTCGTGGTGGCGCTAAAAAACGCCCATTCTACCAAGTGGTAGTAACTGATAGTCGTAACGCACGTGACGGCCGTTTCCTTGAAAAAGTTGGTTTCTTTAACCCAACGGCACAAGGTAAAGCAGAAAAATTACGTTTAGATACAGATCGCATCGAGCATTGGCTTGGTCTTGGCGCACAGCTAAGTGATCGTGTCGCTAAATTAGTAAAAGATAACGCAGTAGCTGCATAATTGCAGTTAGGTGAGGAGATTTAGGTGAGCAACATAGCAGAGCCAATTGTAATCGGAAAGTTTGGTGCCGTTCACGGTATTAAAGGCTGGTTAAAAATTCACTCCTACACCGATAATGCTGAAAGTATTTTTCAATACAAACCATTGTTAATGAAGTATCAAGGGCGGATTCAGGAAGTGGATATCACTCAATGGAAAAGTCACAGTAATACTTTTGTTGCAAAAATAGAAACATTTGATGTCCGTGAAGAAGCACAGGCCCTTGTTGGTGTTGAACTTCTTGTGAACGCAGATGAGCTTCCTGACTTGGAAAGTGATTTCTATTGGCGAGATTTGATCGGGTGTCAGGTAAACACTGACAAAGGTTATCATTTAGGTGTTGTCACCGACATGATGGAAACAGGCTCTAAAGATGTGCTTGTGGTTAAGGCCAACTCGAATGATGCTTTTGGGCAGAAAGAACGGTTAATTCCATTCATTAAAGAGCAGGTAGTATCGAATGTCGATATTGCAGGCAAACTAATTATAGTTAATTGGGAACCTGATTTCTGATATCCCTAGGAGAAATGCGATGTGGATTGGGGTTGTAAGCCTCTTCCCGGACATGTTTCGGGCCATTAGCGAAAATGGGATAACAGGTCGAGCGATTAAAAATAATCTGCTTTCTATCCAGTCTTGGAATCCACGTGATTTCACTGCGGATAAACATAGAACGGTCGATGATCGTCCCTATGGTGGTGGACCAGGAATGTTGATGATGGTGCAACCTTTACGGGATGCAATTCAAGCAGCAAAAATGGCCGCAACAGAAGCAGGACATGAGGCAAAGGTAATTTATCTTTCTCCTCAAGGCAAACGTTTAGACCATACCGGCGCACAGGAATTATCTTCAAGCTCTGATGCTTTGATTTTAGTTGCTGGACGTTATGAAGGGATAGACGAACGCATAATTGATAGCTTCATCGACGAAGAGTGGTCGGTTGGTGATTATGTGTTAAGTGGTGGTGAGCTACCAGCCATGATTTTAATTGATGCCATGGTACGATTTGTACCCGGTGTGTTAGGTCATGTGTTATCAGCTGAGCAAGACTCCTTTGCGGATGGATTGCTTGATTGTCCTCACTATACGCGGCCAGAGGTCTTAGATGGCGTATCAGTACCAAGTGTTTTATTAAGTGGTGATCATGAAAAAATTCGTCTTTGGCGATTAAAGCAGTCACTACAACGCACGAAAATGAGACGTCCTGATTTATTAAACGATCTAGCTCTGACTGACGAGCAAGCGACATTGCTTGCTGCTCTGGAAAGTGACTCCCACTAACCAGCGATGTTATCGGCTAACTAGGCAAAAAAGGTATTAAAATGAGCAATATTATACAAGCAATTGAAAACGAACAGTTACGTACAGATATCCCTGCATTTGCACAAGGTGATACTGTGATTGTACGTGTTCGCGTAAAAGAGGGTGAGAAAGAGCGTCTTCAAGCATTTGAAGGTGTTGTAATCGCTAAGCGTAACCGTGGTTTACACTCGAACTTCACTGTTCGTAAAATGTCTGGCACTGAAGGTGTTGAGCGTGTATTCCAAACACATAGCCCACTTGTAGGAAGCGTTGAAGTTAAACGTCGTGGTGTGGTTCGCCAAGCTAAACTTTACTACTTACGTGAACTTACTGGTAAAGCCGCTCGTATTACAGAGAAGCTTGGTAAAAAGAAATAATTCTTTTTACCCTATTGTAAGTAATATCACTTCAAGTGATATAAAAAGGTCCGCATTTGCGGACCTTTTTTTGTTTTTTTAAAGGCAAATTGTATGCTAAAACTAAAACATTATGTGCTGATCAGCATCGCTTTTCTGAGCATGTTATTAGGTATTATTGGTATTATTTTGCCGTTGTTACCTAGTGTGCCTTTCTTTATTTTAGCGCTTGCATTTTGCACGCAGCTCAGAAAAGTGCCATAAAAAATGATTAAGCAGTCCTTATATTGGTCCATTATTAATATCGGGCTAAAAAGATTGATAAACAACGGAAAAAGCAGGTGTTATTCATACTTGTGGGTAGTTTTTTAGTTTTTATTTTGATATTGCAAGGGCAGTTTTATGTGCAATTACTGTTGTTGTTTATTTTATTTATCTTATTCTTTTTTATTTACCGCATTAACGAGCGATGAACGGCCATTTTTAGTGTAAATATAAGCATTAAATACGGGCAGGGTGATAATAAATCGTGTGAATAAATCTGGCTTAGATTCGACTTCTATGGTGCCTCCGTGCCGTTTAATGATTTGTGAGCAGATCGTTAAGCCTATCCCAAGGCCAAAATTTCCCTTACGCTTACTGGTATAATTAAGCTTAAAAATATTTTTTAATACTTCTCTTTGCATGCCGGGACCATTATCTTCAATGATAACTTGTACCTGCGGTGATTCGTCATAGGCAAGGTAGAGAGTTGATATTTTTAGTTTTCCTGAGCCTTGCATCGCATCAATGGCGTTGGCAATAATGTTGGTCCAAACCTGTCCCAGTTCAATGGGTAGACACTCTATTTTGGGCAACTGTTGATATACTTTAGTGACTTGAAAGTGTTTGAGTTTATTTTCAAAAATAATCAAGGTTTCTTCTAAGCCTTCATGGATATCTGTGTGTGCTGATATCACGTTATCTTGACCGGCATAATGTTTTAAGCTTTTAACCAAGTCGGCAATGCGTGTGGCACATACATTACTGTTACGCAAAATTGTGCCCGCTTGATGAAATTGATCAAGTAGGGTAACGGTTTGTGAAAAATCGCGATCTTTTTCCTCTGGAATATCAATAACCTTTAGGTTCATGCTCACAAGTTTCTTAGCAATTTTTTTATCCTTCACTAAGGTTAATACTTTTTTAGTACGGGCACGGATCTCAGAGGTTGAAAGGGGATTAATGGTTAGCCCTTGTTTTAATGTTTGTCGGGCTAGTTGAGAAAAGTCACTTTTATTTTCCAAATGAAGCAGTGAGCATATTAGTGTAATAAGTGTATCTGAGCCTCTTAAAATAGCAGCAATGGGATTGTTTAGCTCATGTGCTACGCCTGCGACAAGTTGTCCTAATACCGCCATTTTTTCATTTTCAATTAAATGTTGGTGTGCAATGTCGAGGGATTCTAGCGTTTCTTGTAACGCCAGTTCAGTTGTGACACTTTGTTGTAAGCGCCGATTAAAATTGCGCCATAAAAGATTAGAAAAAGGGAAAAGTAGTGTGCTATTAGATTGCATGATTTTTGAAAATATAACTTTATCTACTTTTAATACCTCTGTTTCCTCTAACGTAATACAAGTACTAAATGCGGCTTCATTAGTTAAAAAAGACATTCCTCCCACAATGCTTCCTGATTTTATAATGGTGATATCTTGGCTCTTTCCTTGGAAATCATGTTTTTTTAGTAAGACCTTGCCTTTGAGGATAAACCATAAAAAACGATTTTTCTCCCCTTCTCGGGTAAGGATATGATGGGCACAATAATGACGATGTACATTAAATTCATCGTTATTCTCCAATACTTTATATAAAGATTTTATCATTAAGTTGGACAGTTCTTTATCGCTGTAAAGAGAATAATCTAGAAATTCTTTTTGTTGGGGCATTGGCTCAATGGTAATTTTTTGTTGTTGCTGGTAATGGCTAATTTGTACGTTAATAATCTCTATTAATGTGTTTTTTTTATAAGGAAACGGCAAAAAATAGTGAATGTTTTGTTGGTTAATTGATTCTATGAGCTGAGAAACGCAGGGGAATTGAGCGTAAGCGATTTTACGAAGCCACTGACATTGAGGGTGTTTAAAAAATATTAGCGCATCACTTTCACTGAGGTTTTGAGCGGATAAAATAAGCGCAAACTCTTCCTTTTTTTGTAAAATGAGCTGTAATGCTTTTTTAAAATCAGTGCTTCCCCAAATTTTTAATTGCTGGTTTAATGGTTGAAGATCTTGTTTTATCTTATCTAGTCGTTGTAAGTCGCTGTCTACACATAGGATGCTTAACATTTTTAATACTCCAATCAAGAGAAACAGAGTATAACCACAGTGCTACCTTTCTGTAATCTATTGGTGTTGCTTCTTAAGACATTTATCAGTTGTGT
>JBAHZV010000172.1:0-16555 GCA_037132845.1 Psychromonas sp. | reverse complement strand
TTTTTATTTTTGTGTTGACAATGTACTAACAATTGACTGAATGCAAATATTAGAAATGAGGAAAAAAAATTAATATCGCTGAGATAGCAATAAGTTATCCTATCTATGATATAAAGCATATTCTAATGCTGGTTTTTAAGGCGCTAAGCGTATGACAGAAAATATCTTACTTATCAGAGCGAATTATGTTCATCAGCGACTACCAAATAAAAGTATTTTTCTATTTAATGCATTCGTAAAATAACAATGCTGTTAATGATTAACCGCATTGTTATTTTTTACTGTACAACATCTCTATTTTTCAGATCTTGCCCCTTGCGTCAGCGTTTATTTTTTGGCAAGACTAAACGATGCAAATAGAGAGGTTCTCAAGCTATTTTATTAAACTTTAGGAGAAAAAAATGGATGATATAGTTGATCTGTCACGGTTTCAGTTTGCCATGACAGCTATGTATCACTTTTTGTTTGTACCATTAACACTGGGCCTTGCTTGGATTTTATTGATCATGGAATCGCTGTACGTCATGACCAAGAAAGAGATATACAAGGACATGACTAAATTCTGGGGAAAGCTGTTTGGCATTAACTTTGCGCTCGGTGTAGCAACCGGATTAACCATGGAATTTCAGTTTGGTACTAACTGGGCTTATTACTCTCATTATGTGGGTGATGTATTTGGTGCTCCTTTAGCTATCGAAGGCATGATGGCATTCTTTTTAGAGTCAACATTTGTTGGTTTGTTCTTTTTTGGTTGGGATCGTTTAAGTAAGTTACAGCATTTAATGGCAACCTTTTTGGTTGCGTTAGGCTCAAGTATGTCGGCACTTTGGATTTTAATCGCAAATGCGTGGATGCAAAACCCAGTCGGTGCAGAGTTTAATTATGAAACCATGCGTATGGAAATGACCAGTTTTGCGGATCTCATTTTCAACCCCGTTGCGCAAGTGAAGTTCGTGCATACGGTGGCCTCTGGATATGTTGCGGGTGCCATGTTTGTCTTGGCAATTAGTGCTTATTATTTATTAAAAGGCAGAGATTTAGCATTTGCGAAACGCTCATTTGCTATTGCCGCCGCTTTTGGCACTGCAGGTATCCTGTGTACTATCATATTAGGTGATGAAAGTGGTTATGAAGTTGGCGATATACAGAAAGTAAAATTAGCGGCTATCGAATCTGAATGGGAAACCCACCCCGCACCCGCTGCTTTTACGCTGATTGGTATTCCTAATCAAGAGGAGCAACGTACTGATTACGCTGTTCGTATTCCTTATGCGTTAGGCATTATTGCAACCCGCTCTATAGACAAAGAAGTCAAAGGTCTAAAAGAGTTAATGGGTGAGCACGAAGTACGTATTCGTAACGGCATGGTTGCTTATGGCTTACTTGAAAAACTACGCGCAGGTGACAAAACGCCTGAGAATATTGAAGCCTTTGAAGCCGTCAAGATTGATTTGGGCTATGGGTTACTGGTCAAACGCTATGCACCGAATGTTGTGGATGCAACGGAGCAACAAATCAAAATGGCAGTGGATGATAGTATCCCTTCTGTTGCCCCGATGTTTTGGTCATTTAGAATAATGGTGGGTTCGGGTGTGGTGATGTTATTTATCTTCTTATTTGCTTTTTATCAGTCTGCCAGTAATAAAATTGGCAGTAATAAAACCTTCTTAAAAGTATGTTTGTATAGTCTGCCATTGCCTTGGATTGCCATTGAAGCTGGTTGGTTTGTTGCTGAATTTGGCCGTCAGCCTTGGGCTGTTGCTGAGATATTGCCCACTCACATGGGGGTATCATCACTGTCTACTGAACAACTCTGGTTTAGTATTCTTTCTATTGCTATGTTTTATACAATATTACTCTCGATTGAATTATTTTTAATGTTCCGTTTTGCGCGCATCGGGCCAAGTAGTTTAAAAACCGGTAAGTATCATTTCGAGCTGCTTGAGCATCAACAGGAGAGCAAATAATGTTTGATTATGAAACGTTAAAATTAATTTGGTGGGTATTAATCAGCGTATTAATGATTGGTTTTGTTATTACTGATGGATTTGATATGGGGGTTGGTACTCTCTTACCCATTATTGGTAAAAATGACGACGAACGACGCATGATGATTAATACCATTGCACCACATTGGGAAGGTAATCAAGTCTGGTTAGTAACGGCTGGCGCTGCTATTTTTGCAGCTTGGCCTGCGGTCTATGCTACGGCTTTTTCGGGGTTTTATGTGGCAATGATGCTGACTCTTTTTGCGCTGTTTTTCAGACCGGTTGGGTTTGATTATCGTAGTAAAATTGCTGATCCTCGTTGGAGAACAAGCTGGGATTGGGCCATCTTTGCAGGCAGTACAATTCCGCCCATTATTTTTGGTGTCGCTTTTGGTAATCTCTTGCAAGGTGTACCGTTCACCTTAGATGCCTTTTTACGTTCGGATTACCAAGGCAGTTTCTTTGCTTTGTTAAACCCGTTTGCTTTATTGGTAGGGGTCTTTAGCCTGTGCTTATTTGTATTACAGGGCTCTAGTTGGTTACAAATGAAAACCGAAGGCGCATTACGTGAGCGAGCTCGTTTAGTGACCATGATTATTGCACCTATTACCGTGTTACTGTTTGCCTGTGCGGGTATTTGGATAGCTTATGGGATTGATGGTTATGTTATTACATCACTCATCGATACCAATGGCCCGTCTAATCCACTACTCAAAAGTGTTGTAATACAAGAAGGGGCGTGGTTAAGCAATTATAAACAATATCCTCTGACTATTATTGCCCCTGCAGTTGGTTTGTTATTTCCCCTTATTGCGTTACTGGCGAGTGTGTTTAGGCGTAGCGGGTGGGCATTTTTATCAACAAGTATTGCGCAGTTTGGTGTGTTATTAACCTGTGGAATCAGTATGTTTCCTTTCATTTTACCTTCGAGTATCAACCCGAGCCACAGCTTTACAGTTTGGGATGCGGTATCAAGTGAAATGACGTTAAATATAATGACCATTACTGCCATTATATTTTTGCCGATCATTCTACTGTATACCAGCTGGACATATTTCAAAATGTTTGGACGAATTGGTAAAGCATATTTAGCTAAATATAAACATTCAGCGTATTAATTAAGGAACATATTATGTGGTATTTTGCATGGATTTTAGGTGTGCTACTGGCTTGTTCATTAGGCATTATTAACGGCTTATGGTTAGAGCAAGTCGAAGCGAATGAAAAAGAGGAACAGGATAAGCTAAATAAATAAAATGACAGCTTACCTTGGACGATGATTGGTTTTATATTCGTGAAAAAAAGAGATACCTTAGGTATCTCTTTTTTTTTGATATCATTTTTGTGAGGTTTCGCCGTTCGATAAATTAAGCCTCTTTGTAGCAACTAAAGAAAACCATCACTAGCATTTTTTATCTTGCACCGCCCAACTAATTTAAACGGCATCAGATCAAACGACACATGAATTAAAACTAGCTACAACATTGAAAAAATCATCTATTTAGCAGGCGCGCAATACTCATACCAAAGAAATTAATTAAGTGATCAATGATTGCGAAGGATAAATTAACTGCAACAAAGCGTGAGTTGCAGGAGATAGTTATTCTCACTTCAAGACTAACAACGTAGGTAGGGTTAATTTTAACAACTAAGACTGATCATCTTTTTAGATCTTTTGGTATAAGGTTGTCCTGACTATAAAAAATGCTTAAAACCAGCTTTTTTTATAGTCATAATAACAAACCACCTCCGATGTAATTCGAAAGTCAGAATTTTTTACAAACCAAAAAGCATCTAAAAACTAAAACTTACCAATCATAGGAATTTAAATGGGAAATATTAATAAAAGTATATATGGGGTGATTTTAGGCGTCGCATTGTCTAGTCATGCCTTTGCCACAGACTGGCAAGCAAAGTTATATACCTTGCAAGACTTTGTCCTGCCCTACGAAATATACAAACCGGTAGTGAAACAAAAGGTACCACTGATTATTCACTTGCATGGTTCCGGTGAAGCCGGCACTGATAATAAAGCACAACTGTATCTGGGTAAAAATATTGGACCTGATTATTTTAGCAGTGATGCGATACAAAAGATCCAAAAAGCTTATGTGCTTGCGCCACAAACACCTAAAAATATCCGATGGGCAAATACCACACTCGCGCCCTATGATTTTAAAAATACGCCTTCCACAAAATCGATGTCGGCTTTACTGAATTTAATTGATCAACTTATAAAACAAAATCCGATGATAGATCCCAATAGGATTTATATGACTGGCTTGTCACGTGGAGGGCAAGGCGTTTGGAATGCAGCTCTACAACGACCTGATTTTTTTGCGGCCATCGTACCGATCGCAGGCTCTGCTAGTGTTAAAGATGTCGGCATAATAAACGCTTTACCTATCTGGGCTTTTCATGGTGATGCTGATGAAGTCACTAAGGTGGAGTATACACGCGAATTGATTGATGCATTGATCCGTTCAGGCGGAAGTACCAACACCATACGATATACAGAAGTTCAAGATGGCACTCATGAATCTTCTTGGAAAACAGCGTTTCAAAATGAGCAACTGTACCATTGGATGATCACTCACAAGAAAGCACTATAATTTATATTCGTTAGTGATCCACATTGTTAATGACCAACTCGGCTAACCTTCTATTGGTGGAGTCGAGTGAAGGGTAGCCTCAATTATGGGGCTATCCTTTAAAAAACTGAGCGATAGAAAGTTCACCGTGTTTACGAATGGACAAACTCAGCAGTAAAAATAACCCACCAACAAGATAGATAAAAAGCGTATTTAATTGCACAAAATGATTGATTATATTAGCGCTTTCATAACTATTGATTATTTGTAACGGTAAATCAATAAAATGATTAAAGAACTGCTCTAATCCAGTCTCTGCGAAAGCGAAAGCACTGACTATTTTAAGTGCGTAAATAGCGATAAATGCCACTAATAATGGCGAGTTAACTAGTTGCGAGATCGCTAATAAAAAACACGCAAAAGGCAATAATGCAGCACCCACAAAAAGCATGTGATATAAGAAATTAAAATAATTTTGTAAAACATCCAAAACTGAAATATTGCCAATTAATGTATTAATTTGATACGGGTTAAACATTGAAACTAGCCACAAAAAAAGTTCACTACTGAGCACTAACATTGAACAAATAAATGGGATAACCAGCAATGCAAACACGAGCTTCACCCAATGGGTTAATAAATCGGAAACGGGCATGCTACGCCAAAAAGCCAGGCTACCTTCTTGGGACTCTTTTCGTAGCGTTTTACTTAAATATAATATTGATAACATATAAGAAACACCCGATGCGACAAAAGCGATGGAGGAGCTAAATCCATGTTGTAAATTGACGACATCCTGACCTGCCATCATATTTATATTTAATTTAAAATCAAAATCAACATTATAATTAGTCACCAACAGCACCATCAATAGCACTGAAAACAGCAATATAAACAACGGTAAACGAGTCACTATTTTATGTTCTAATAGCTCTTTTTCGAGCATGTAAATACTTGGGTGCATTAGCTATTATCCTTTTGAAGTGCGATAAATAAGTCCTGTAAGTTAGGGCTTGAAATAGTGCCAAACTGACTGGCTTGTTGCTGATATTGAGAGGGAATTAACCACTTGCTACTCCCTAAACCTTGCTCTGAAGAGAGTGGTTTTAATGCTTTAATTTGTTCACCATATTGATGGTTCGCATCAACAATAATATATTGTTGCAACGTATCTTCAATTGCCCCCTGAGCAATCGCATTACCCTGTTTTAAAATAAGTACATCAGTAAGCAAGTGTTCAATTTCACTGACTTCATGACTAGCAATAATTAAGCAACGTTCCCCCTCCATCAACCACTCAATTAAATGGCGATAAAAAGTATCACGATAAAGCAGATCCAAACCTAATGTTGGCTCATCTAAAATTAAAACTTTAGTATCCGTCGAAATAATCAGTGCTAAATGTAATTGCACTTTCATGCCTTTTGAAAGACTACTGATTTTACTGCTGTGTTTAATATCTGTTTTTGCTAATAATTGTTGTGCAGCCATTAAATCAAAGTTGCTCTGAACCCCTTGTGTATAACGCAGGATTTGTTTGACAGTCATCCACTGTGGTAACACATCCACATCAGAGATATAACCTAAATATTGCATTAATTGTGCGTGCTGCTGAACAGGATTTAATCCACAAATTGAAATATCGCCTTGATAACTTTTTGCTCCTAATAACGCATTGATCAACGATGATTTTCCAGCACCGTTGTGGCCTAACAAACCTAATACTTGACCACTTTTGAGGCTGAAAGAAAGGTTATTAACGGCCAATTTACCTTGGTAAGTTTTACTGACATTTTTCACATCTACTAAGAGAGTCATTTGCTTTCCTTGATCTGCTTTTTAAGCTCTGTAATAAAATCATCGAGGGGTATATTAAGTTGATGCAGATTTTCTATGATTTGAGGGATGCCTTCATTTAAAAACTGTGCAGTTTTGTCATTTTTTAACTGACTAATCGCACCGTTTAATACAAACATGCCACGGCCACGTTGTTTCTCAACAATCTGATCATCAACCAATAATTGATAAGCTTTCATCACCGTTAGCGGGTTGATTTTTAAATCGGTCGCAACACTGCGTACGGAAGGAATAGCAGTACCTTCGGGCCAAGTACCGAGCAATATTTGTTGCTCGATGCGTAGCTTTATTTGCTGAAAAATAGGCTGTTTGTTGTTCCATTTTTGCATCTCCCCTCCGCTATAGTGATATACTTATGTACACCACTATATCTGAAACATTCAAAAAGGCAATACTTTTGCTATCTGCCATAACGTCTCGTTAGCCATCAGGATATTTTATTTAGTCGCAAGTTTGGAGACGAAGGTAACCTAAATTCGGACAATAAGTGCAATAGGCGTTTTTTCAATCAATGCGTAAAGCAAGTTTTTGCCAGAGTGCGCGACAACGCAGAAGTGATTTTTAAACTCGACCCAGAAGGCAAGCTGTGAAATAAAGAGATGAGTTGTCTTTCGACGAATTAACGGTATTAATCTTCTCTTAACATCGATTAAATGCAAATATTTAACAACTACCTGAAAGCGTCGATTGACCCCGTTAAGCCTGCTGATGTCAGCTTAGATACGCTTTATCTCATGATTTTCTGAACTTTATATATTAAACTATAACGGATATTGATAATCACAAAAGACTCTTGTATAAACCTAACGAATCCTTTAAATAAAGAGTACATTAGGGTTTGTTTTTAATTCAACTAGGAACTTCAATGCTAAAGGTTTTTAAATATTTTGAAAATTTAGTGCCTGCATTAAATGATGCAGAGCCGAGCCAACCTCCCAACACTTTACTGGCTTTTTGTCTTCACTATACCAAAGGGTATGGCAAAGCCTTAATTTTAATGTCGATACTCACCTCTCTTTTAGCTATTTTAGAAGTTTCCTTATTTGCTTTTATGGGCCAACTAGTTGATTGGTTGATCACTAAAAACCCTGAAACATTACTGCAAGATGAAGGTTTGAAATTATTAGGCATGGCCTTAGTCGTGCTGATATTAATTCCGCTTTTAACGCTTTTTAACTCACTGGTAATACACCAAGTTTTATTAGGTAATTACCCGATGTCCATCCGTTGGTTTTCACACCGTTATTTACTTAAACAAAGTGTTTCATTCTACCAAGATGATTTTGCGGGACGTATTGCGACTAAAGTAATGCAAACCGCCCTTGCGGTACGTGAAACAGTCATGAAACTATTAAATGTGATGGTTTATGTACTGGTTTATTTTATTTCAATGGTGGTAATGGTCGCACAAGCGGATTACCGTTTAGCGATTCCCATTTTAATTTGGTTCGTATTTTATCTCTGTATACAAAGATATTTTATTCCCCGCCTTAGAAAAGTAGCAACCGAACAAGCGGATGCTCGCTCTACCATGACTGGGCGCATCGTTGATAGCTACACCAACATATCAACGGTAAAATTATTTGCGCATACCGATGCGGAATCCGCCTATGCAAAACAAGGAATGAGTGGGTTTTTAGACACGGTATATAGGCAGATGCGTCTAGCAACGGGCCTTAATGTGAGCGTACAAGTATCCAACTATATTTTAGCCTTTGCGATCACGGCGTTGTCGATTAGTTTATGGATGGACAGTTTAATCAGCGTTGGCGCTATCACTATCGCAATCAGTTTAGCATTGCGTTTGAATAGCATGGCACAGTGGATAATGTGGGAAATTAGTGCGCTTTTTGAAAATATTGGCACCGTGACCGATGGGATGTCTACCCTAGCAAAACCCAATATAATTCAAGATGAAAAAGATGCGAAACCTTTAGTTGTACTGAAAGGAGCCATTCACTTTGACAATATTAGTTTCCATTATGGTGCAAAAAAAGGGGTTATTGACAACTTTAATTTGCACATCAAAGCCGGTGAAAAAGTGGGTTTAGTTGGACGTTCTGGTGCTGGAAAATCGACATTAGTGAATCTATTACTGCGTTTTCATGATGTGGAACAAGGGCGCATCCTCATTGATGAGCAACAAATAGACCAAGTGCAGCAAGAAAGCCTGCGTTTACAAGTTGGTATGGTGACTCAAGATACCTCTTTATTACATCGCTCTATTCGTGACAACATTCTCTATGGTCGCCCCGATGCGACAGAACAACAAATGATTAAAGCATGTGAACAAGCTCAAGCACATGACTTTATACTCACTTTAACAGACAGTACCGGTAACACGGGTTACGATGCACAGGTTGGTGAGCGTGGCGTGAAACTCTCAGGAGGGCAACGTCAACGGATTGCCATTGCGCGTGTCTTACTCAAGGATGCCCCCATTCTGGTATTAGATGAAGCAACATCCGCACTCGATAGCGAAGTGGAAGCAGCCATACAAACCAGTTTATATGAATTAATGCAGGGCAAAACGGTGATTGCAATTGCCCATCGCTTATCAACCATTGCCGCCATGGATAGGTTAATTGTACTTGATCAAGGAAATATTATTGAACAGGGAACGCATCAACAATTAATTCAAAGAAAAGGCATTTACGCGCAGCTTTGGGCACATCAAACCGGTGGTTTCTTAGGGCTTGATTAATATCATTGACAGAACATAACCCGTTAGCGAGCCTGACAGCACTCACTAACGGCTATAGATTTCTATTAAATTAGTGTATGCTGTTGCATTTTTTGACCTCTATATGATGTCGTAACCGAGATGGCGTGTGCATCCAATAAGTAGTAATTTTCCAATACCCAAAAACCACTAATAAAGTAGGGAATTTGTAAGTTCAACGGACATGTACCATACTCTCAATTCAAAAATATAACTCAATAGTTCAAAAGCCACTTAAAAAAATTGTAGGATAATGACGAATTTAAACCTCACTTTTTAAAAGCTATTTCAATTGTTACGGAAGATTCCATGAATAATAATTATAAATTTAAAAAAACACTTCTTGCAGTGGCACTTACCTTAACAGCAATACAAGCAAGCGCAGCGGGCTTCCAATTAAATGCGCAATCAGCAACGGGTCTAGGTCGCGCCTTTGCAGGTGATGCCGTGATTGCCGATAATGCATCGGTCATGTCTCGCAATGCAGCAGCGATGGCATTGTTTGATAAAGTAGAACTTTCACTCGGTGTCAATTTCATTAAGACAGATATCAGTATCACTGACAGCATTTATACATCCAATGAAATAGAAAGTGATTCAAACTATGGTGATGCGGGTGATACCTCAATCGCCCCTAACATCCACCTGATTGTGCCAATTAACGAGCAATTTGCAGTGGGCGCAACGTTCTATTCCAATTTTGGTACTAAAACAGAGTTTGATGATAGTTTTGTGGGGGCTGAATACGCGGGGTTAACCGATGTAAAAAGCATAAACCTTGGCATAATGGCTTCTTACCGCATTAATCAACAGTGGAGTGTAGGGGCAGGATTAGACATTGTATACGGTCACGGTATTTTACAACGGCAATTGAGCTCATCACTAAGTACTACCTTAACAGGAGGAAAGTCAACATCAGTCACCGCGCTTGATGTCGATGCTGATGGTTTTGGTCTTGGTTTTAATATTGGCACCGTTTTTGAACTCAATAAAAATAACCGTTTTGGTTTTTCTTATCACTACAGTCCAAAGCTTGAAACAGAAGGTGATATTACCGTCCTCGGAAACGGAACGGTTAAAAACGATACCTTAACGCTTCCACTGCCTGACATGGCAGAATTCTCTGGTTATCATCGCCTAACGGACTCTAAATTTGCTATACACTACAGTGTACAATGGATAGGTTGGTCTGCCTTTGAGACATTGGAGACTGATGGCTCTGGCACGCTGAATGTCTATCAATGGAAAGATGCCATGCACTTTTCCTTAGGGGGCACTTATTATTTAAATGAAACCTGGACATTACGCAGTGGTTATATGTACGACCAAAGTGCACAAGATGAAATAACCTCTATCTCAGTACCCGATTCAGATAGACAATGGTTCTCCGCAGGCTTCACTTACCATTTCAGTGAAAATGCCAATGTTGATTTTGGTGCAACCTATCTACTCGGGCAGGATGTATCAGTATCTGAAAAAACTGTCATTGAAGAAATAGAGTATTCATCTATCGACGCAACCACCCGTGCTGATGCCTTTTTACTTGCAGTACAATATAGCCATCGTTTTTAAGCGCGGATTGATTTAAAGAAAAAAGCCCCTTAATGGCATCTTCTGCATATTAAAGGGCTTTTTAGTTATTTATATTTTAACATCCAAAATTAATTGCCAAACCAACATTAATCACCAAACAATGCGGCTTTCACTTTTTCTTTGTCGATAGCATCAAGCGCTTTATCTTTATCAACAGACTCAAGCATTTTTTCATAATCAATATTTTCAGCTGTCACTGATTGTTGTAATTTCGTTGTATCAACCGCTTGAGTGGCTTTTTCTTTATCCACAGACTCCGTGAGTTTAGCGAAATCAATCGCCACACTCTTGGCTGAAAAGAATAAAGAAACGATGCTGATCAGTATAAATTTTTTCATCATAAAAAATCCAATTTATTAAAAATAAGCCTTTAATTATACCCTGATAAAAGAAATGATACCGGTGACATCTCTTTTAACACTGCTATAAATAAAGAATAAACCACACTGTATTGTTTACAGTGCAGCATTAAAACGCTCAAACCCAGCGTCTAGATCAGCAATCAAATCATCGACATTTTCAAGACCAATATGCAAACGTATAAGTGGCTTTTTATTATTCCACGTCGTTGCCGTGCGTATTTTATCAATGCCAAACACACCTAAAATAAGACTTTCAAAACCGCCCCACGAGAAGCCCATTTTAAAATACGTCATATTTTCAACCAGTGCCGTGACCGATTTTAAATCACCCTCTTTTAATACAAAAGAAAACAAACCATTTGAAGCACTAAAGTCACGCTCAAAAAATTCATGTCCAGGGCAACTCGCAAAAGCTGGATGACGAAGATGATCAACTTCAGGACGTGTCGCTAACCAATTAGCCACTTTGAGTGCATTTTTTTCGTGTTGTGCCATCCGTACCCCTAAAGTACGCAAACCACGACTTGCTAAATAAACATCATCGGGCGAAGTGCAATAGCCCATTAAATAACTATTTTCACGGAGCTGTTCCCAATAGGTTTCATTGGCCGTTGCCGTGCCCATCATGACATCTGAGTGACCGACGATATATTTAGTGGCGGCTTGAATAGAAATATCAACGCCCATATCAAAAGGACGCGAGTTAATCGGCGAAGCCCAAGTATTATCAAGCATGACTATCATCTTATTTTCATGGGCAATACGGCTTAATGTTGGTACATCTTGAATTTCCATGGTAATTGAACCAGGCGACTCTAAAAATAATACTTTAGTATTATCTTGAATAAGATCCTTAATATTTGCGCCAATCAAGGGATCGTAATAGGTAGTTTCAATGCCATACCCAGTTAATAAACCATCACACAGTGCACGTGTTGGCTCATAAGCATTATCAACCATGAGTAGATGGTCGCCTGCTTTTAAAAAAGATAATAACGCAGCACTAATAGCCGCTGATCCTGAAGGATAAAGTGCAGTACCAACTCCACCTTCTAATTCAGCAATGGCAGCTTGAAAGGCAAAGTGAGTCGGTCCGCCACGACGACCATAAAACATTTCGCCATTGGCTCTATTTTTAGTCGCAAAACGCATTTCTTCCATGGTTTCAAAAAGCATCGTTGAAGCTCGAAACACCGGTGGATTGATCACACCTTTAGCCCATTTTTTATCACGACCTAAACTAACAATTTGCGTTTCTTTTTTCATGCATTTCTTCCAACGGTTTAAGGAGAGATTATCTTATCATTTGTAGCTATTTAGAACAGAAACAAAAAACGCTATAATATTACCTAATTTTCTGCTTCTCATAGGTTTTACATGCAATTTTCAAATGACTTTACCCTTGATCGCGAACATTTTTCAGAATGTTATGATCAATCTGCACTGATTAATCCACCCAAAAAGATACGCTATCCATTTATTGGCGCATTACTGTTGGTGGGTTTCTTAATTATGATCTTCACCGCGCAGCCTGTTGCGGTGGGTCTCTTTTTTATTGGTTTAGCATTTGTAGAATTTTTTAGTTTTAAATATCGTAAAGCATGGTGGTTATCAAGGCAGATGTGGAGTAAAAACTCAGGGAATAAAATCACCCTCTGTATCGATGACAAGGCCATTAAAATAACCAGTATTTACCAAAACCAAACTTTTCTGTGGTCAGAAATAAAAGCGTTTCATGAAACGCCTAAAGGCATCATACTCAAACTGGAAAATAATGGACAAAGCTACTTATCAAAAAGTAGCTTAAATGAAGCAGTGTTAACTTTTATTAAAAGTAACATTGCTTCTGATGACTAACGAGGCTGTAGAATTTATCCCTTTCCATTAAAAAAGAACATTTCTTTAAAAACAATAGCATTATAAAACAACACGTTAAAAGACAAATATTTTAAATTATTTATAAAAAAGTAATTATTCTACAGCCTCAACGCCGCAATAAGCGGCAAAAAATTGTGGGTTAAAATAGCGAGGCACGAGCAAAAAGCCAACTGTTTTTTGTCCGTTTAATTGCCTTGTTATATTTTTTATACCATAATGTAATATATATTGGTACTTTCTAGGTTTTACATTATGGCTAAAAATACAAGCGTAACATTGGGTAATCATTTTGATCAATTTATAAGCCAACAACTTAACACTGGTCGTTATGGCTCAGCAAGTGAAATTATTAGAGCTGGATTAAGAGCTTTAGAAGATCAAGAAGCCAAGCTATTAAATTTACGCAATATGCTAATCCAAGGTGAACAAAGCGGCATTGCTGATTACAGTTATGAAAGTTTATTAACCGAGCTAGATAAAGATAACCATGAATGAATACGTTTTTATTATCCTCAAAAGCAAAGTCAGATTTAATTAAAGTAGCTAAATATACCCAATTAACTTGGGGGAAATCACAAAGAAATGATTATTTAAAAATACTGGATAATACGTTTCAATTTTTAGCCGATGAACCAGAGTTAGGTATTAATTGCGATTATATTAGAGAAGGCTACAACAAGTATCCTCAAGCCAGTCATGTAATTTATTACAAAGAGCATAAAGTGAATCAAATTTTAATAGTGCGCATATTGCATAAAAGCATGGATGTAAACTCCGCACTCTAGAAAAATATTACAACGGGATATGGTTTGTCTTTCATCCAACAGCACATTTGTTATCATTTTTTTTAAAGACTCAAGCTTCTTGATGGCAAAGAACAGGTTGTAACCGGTCTAAAAAATCAGCGAGGCTCGGGGCTAATATTGATTCCTGTTTCTTACCCAGTGTTTCCAACTGTACTTCACCAGTCTCATTTAAAATTGAGATCACTTGCATCTCATCACTGCAACTGGCGATAAACATTGAAGCCGGTTGTTTCAACCTTTTTTGCATCATAAAATGTGCAATCATATTTTCCTGCAACAAATTAAAATCAGCTTCATTCCAAACTTGGATAAGATCAATAGGATGCCCATCAAATAAGCATGGAATACCATCGGCATAATAGGAACAAAATAGCGCGGTAATAGTCGGGTGTAAACTGACGTCGAGTGCCTCTTCAATATTAGCAAAATCAAGGGTTGTTTCACGCTCAACGGGCGACCAAGTGATCAGCTGTGCATCTAATTTATCAACTTGGCAAGCGGATAACCATTGCTCATCAAATTGTTGCTGTGGTAAAGATTGCTTCTCATCCTGCCATATTTTTGCATGGCGCGTAAAAAGATCATCTAGTGCTGTTTTTATTCTATTATTCATTGCTCGAAAATTTCTTTTATTTAGTTACAATAGCGTTAGTGTACACGACATACGTCGCACCCCTTAAAGATTTGTGCGGTTTTATAAAATGAAAAAAGCGAATAATAATGACTGATAAACCACTCTACTCACAAGCTTCGGTACTGCAAAACCTAGCACTTGGTCAAGTAACAGAATACAAAAGCCACTATGATGCAAGCTTATTACAAGGTGTTCCACGGAGTTTAAACCGTGATGAGTTGCAATTAGTCGCCCATGACTTGCCCTTCTTGGGATGTGATTTGTGGAATATTTACGAGTTATCGTGGTTAAATAATAAAGGCAAACCCGTTATTGCAACAGGGGTAGTGAAAGTGCCCGTTGATAGTGAATGTTTAATTGAATCCAAATCATTTAAGCTGTATCTCAATAGCTTCAATCAAACTAAGTTTGAAAATGCAGAGGCGGTTCAAAAGTGCTTAATAGCAGATCTTTCCAACTGTGCAAATAAACCGGTAAGCGTTGAGTTAAATACTAATATGGCTCACTTTAATGAAAAACTGGGTGATTTTGAGGGGCAATGTTTAGATGATCTTGATATAGAGGTTGATAACTACCAACTCTCGCCAACACTGCTTAGCGAACTTTGCTCATCAACAACAGTCACTGAAACTCTGTATTCACATCTATTAAAGTCCAACTGCTTGATCACCAATCAACCCGATTGGGCAAGTATCGAGATAAGCTATACGGGTAAACAGATGAATCGAGAAAAATTACTGCGCTACCTGATCTCATTCCGTCAACATAATGAATTTCATGAACAATGTGTTGAACGTATCTACTGTGATCTTATGAAATTTGGGGAAATTGCTACACTTTCCGTTTATGCACGTTATACACGCCGCGGTGGTTTAGACATTAATCCGTACCGATGCTCAGAAAACAACGAGACTAAAAATAACAACTTAAACAATATTCGTTTATTGCGCCAGTGAATCTTAAATTAGTTTATGCAAGTTATACGCATGACGCAGTTAAACACATTAAATGCTGTAATGGCTTTCAACCTGTCTAATGAACAAGTTGAGTGAGTCACTTGGCAATGCATTAATACCCGCAGCGGCGGCTCGCCCACCACCCGTAGCAAATTGACTACAGATATCACCCGCGCCTTGTTTATTATTAAGTGGCGCACGTAATGAGACAAGATAACTTGCATCACTGTTGAGTGTTAATACCACGTGCGCGGAATCGGCATCTTGATTGGCCAATAAATTGCCATAAACACCACTGATACGTCGAGACCATGCTTCATTAGGTAGCTCAAATACCGACAGTTCAGGCGTTTTATATTGCGCGGTTATCGATAAAGCCTTGTTCATGTCCTCTTGATAAGCTTTTTGTAGTTTATAAAAAGGAGAATCTAAGTCGCTGATCAAATCAAAGGGCGAGGAATAAGCTAATAAAGACCGATATAACACTGCCGGGGAGAAGTGTAGATCATCAACCGATGCACCATAGCCATTATAGTTAATTAATGTGCCTAGCTCTTTTAGTTGTGCGCTCTGCTCACTCGAAAACCCCGCTTGCTCAGCCAGTTTATCCGCCTTGGCGATTAAATTATCACCGTATGCGCCAGCAATCGCCCACGCGTGAAATCGACCTGCTAATAAGTTATCAATAATCAAACTAGTGCAAGTATTTGCATCTAAGTCGATATGTGCATCAAGGTTTTCATGCACAGGAATCTCACCGCTACGATGGTGATCCGCATAAAAAACCGAAGCCCCCTGCTGTAGTGCATTATTCAAACCTTCGATATTTTTTTCCATTGAAATATCTAAGATAGTTAAGGTATCACCTTTGCTTGCAGTAACACTTTGTAGCAGTTGAATATTGCGTTTCACACCGGTCACTAATTGACTGTCTACGGGGGTTGCAAGGCGTAACTGTAAAAGTGCAATGATGCCATCTGCATCACCATTAAAAATATCGTAAAACATAAGAATCCATCATATTATTTAAATCGGTTCGAAACATGACGTAATAAAACCGACACTTTCCAAATATGGGTAAAACACAAATAATATCCAATAAAGACAATAATAAAAGAAATAAACATGATCATTTCTGAAAAGTGGTAGATTTCCCCAATAATACCAA
>JBAHZV010000009.1:0-19690 GCA_037132845.1 Psychromonas sp. | reverse complement strand
TTTATGCAGCAACGAATGGCAATTCTTGAAGGGGTTGCACGCGGTGAGCAAGCAATTAAAAATGGTAATACATTCTCGAATCACGAAGCAAAAGAGAAAATGAGCAAATGGCTGAAGTAATATGGACATCACCAGCCCTTGCTGATTTAAACGAGATTGCTGAATATATCGCTATAAGTAATATTACTGTGGCTAAGAAATTAACTAGAAAGATATTTGATAAAATATCTAGGTTAGAAAGTCATCCTGAATCAGGCAAAAGACCATTAGAGTTAATTAACTTAAATTACCGTGAGGTTAATGTTAATCCCTGTCGTATTTTTTATAAAGTGGATAGCGATAAAGTTTATATTTTACATGTAATGCGACAAGAGCGAGATCTACGTAGATTTCTTCTACAGTGTTAAATACGGCTAACAATCCTGTCGATGTTAAAGCAATCAGATCAAATGTACACATGACCCAAACTGAGTTCGCCTCAAATTTCGGAATCAGTTTAGGTACACTACGCCACTGGGAACGTGGTGATAGAACAGCGGGAGGCCTAGCACTCGTTCTATTAACTGTTTTATCTAAAAATCCAAGCGCCGTAATCCAGGCTTTAGCTTAATCAAAACTAACAAGTGACTATGGTGTCAATTCTTAATTCTGATTCATTTTAGGATCTCACATGGCACCATCTCTCACCATCGAATTTAGGATGATAATCATCTTACGAACACAAGCAATTATCGCTGTTTTCTTTGGCTTTCCTGCACTCACTAACCGTTGATATGTCGCTTTAAAAACAGGGTTACATTGCATCGCTGACATCATGGCCATGTACATCACTGTTCGTATTTTATGGCGACCATCACGGATATTTCGTTGCCCTTCATAACTGCCACTTTCTTTATTAAAGGCGGCTACATCAATTAATGATGCTGCTTCTTTATTGGTTAAATAGCCGAGTTCAGGCATGTCACTAAGAAGGTTAAACGCAACGACATTACCAATGCAAGGCATGCTCTGAATGATGGTGTTTTTAGCTTTGTATTCACTGCATTTCTCGATGAGTTTGCAGAGTTTCCCATCTACTTTTCCTATCTGATTTTTAATGGCCGTTAAGATAGACTTTATGATACCTGATATTTCTTTTGGCATAATTTGAAGACGGTTTTTTTCCATGGTTTGCATAGTCATGAGTTGCCTTCTTCGAGATAAAAAATTACTCATCAACTGCATGTTTTCAGGCTTTAATGTTGATAATGGAGGCTTAATGGCTTCACCGTAATGTGCTATTAATTGTGTACCCAGTTTGTCGGTTTTCGCTTTACGTCCAATTGCAATCAGGGCGTTCTTACCTTTAAAAGGTTCATTTTTATTTTCTATAGTCAGGTTGATGACTTTGTAACAGATGTTTAGTTATATTTGATTTTGGTGAACTGTAAACCTTTTCGGTCATATCATTTTCAACCACTTCACCCTGGTGCATCACAATAATGTGATCGCTGATGTGTCGGACTAAATTCATATTATGGGCAACAATGATATAACTTACCTTTTTTTGTTCCTGAATATTTAATAACAGGTTAACAAGTTTAAAACGTAACGATATATCTAATCCGGCTAATATTTGATCCGCAATGATAATATCAGGATCAAGTATCATGGCCCTTGCTAGTGCGACTTGATGTTGTTGTACGCTGGAAAGCATATTGGGATAAAAAGCAAGATAATCAGGAAGTAGCCCCACTAAGTTGAGTGTTTTTTTGATTTGTAACTCACGTTCTATCGCAGTTAAATTACTGTTTAACTCTAAAGGCGAGGAGAGTATTCTACCGATGGTCACTTTGGGATTAAGTGAGTCACTGGGGGCATGAAATAACATGCGCACAGATTTACACCTTTCTTGTAGGCTGAGTTTACTTAATGGCTTGCCACGTAAATAAATTTCACCACTGCTTTGCGTCCGCAAACCTGCAATGGTTTGCACCAGCGTACCTTTACCAGAGCCACTTTCACCTATAATTGATAATGTTTTAGCTTTGTCCAAAGAAAAGTTAACATTTTTATAGGCTGAATGTATATTTGAGCGGAATAAACCTTTATTTTGTCGGTATGTTTTGCAAAGGTTTTCGACATTAAGTAGTGTACACATCTATTTTTCACCTAATGTTGGGAAATGGCAACGAATAATATGACCTTTATAATTAACCGCTTCAGGGTTGAGGACACATTTCTTTTGCGCTTTTGGGCATCTTGGTCCAAGACGACAGCCAATGGGTAGTTGATTTACAGAAGGAATACTCCCAGGTAATGTATACAGTTGGCTTTTATGCTCAACATTGTCATCAAACTCTAAAATGGTTTTTATCATTGCTTGAGTATAAGGGTGCATTGGACTTTTTATTATTTGCTTGTAACTGCCCGATTCAACTGTTTGCCCACAATAGATTAGTGATATGTAGTCTGATAAATTACTGATACTGCCAAAGTTATTACTGAGCAATAAAATGGTGGTGTTATGTAACTGGTTTAATTTAAATAATAGGCGAAATATTTGCGCTTGTGTGACAACTTCCATTGATGTGGTTGGTTCATCTGCGATTAAGAGACGTGGGTTATTAGCAATGGCCATGGCGATCATCACTTTTTGACATATACCTTCTGGCAATTCAGAGGCATAGCTATTTATTACTTCCTGATCATTTTGTACGCCAACCTTATGTAATAACTCTTTAATCACTCGTTTTTGGTTTTTATGAGAGGCGACGGTATTAAACAAACGCTTTTTAGTCATACTTTTGGGTAATACTTCGCACATTTGTTCATATATTTTTTTACTGGGATCAAGATAAGAACGTGGATTCTGAAAAATAATGGCTATTTCAGTGCCCATGATTTTACGACGTTCTTTGGAGGATAGCTTCTGCAAATCGATGTGGTCGAGAAACATTCTGTCCGCCGTCACAATCCAATTTTCATTATGCAGACCCAAAATTGCTTTAGCGATCAAACTTTTGCCCGATCCTGTTTCTCCCACTAAACCATGAATGGTTCCTTCAACAATATTGAGCGTGGCCTTATCAATAACACGAATTTTACCCTGTGCGGTGACGATATCAATACTAAGATTACGTATATCAAGTAATGCCATTATTCTTCTCCTTCAATAACAGCATGGCGTATTCCTTCTGAAAACACATTAAAAATAATAATGATAATAAAAATGGCTAAACCAGGAAACAGGACAAGGTAGGGTGATAAATAAACAAGATCTAAATTTTGAGAAATTAATACACCAAGTTCAATCTCTTCCATGTTTGCACCAAAGCCTAAAAAACCAAGAGTCGTGATCTCTAATATCGCCATGGTAAATGAACGATTTAGCAGAGTAACCAGAGGCTCGATGATATTAGGAAGAATACCAAAGCGTAGTAGCCGTATATTAGTGGCCCCATCAAGGCGTAAAGCGATAAGGTACTGTTTGTTTAATTCGCTCTCAATACAAATATAAATGCCACGTATAAATTGTGGCAATAATGAGAGCGAAACGGCAAGCAAACTATTTTCAAAGCTCATTCCTAACAAAACAATTAAAATGAGTGCCGTTAAAAGAGTTGGTATTGCTAATAATGCATCAAGAAAGTGATGCAAAACACTTGCTTTTATACCTTGTGTTAACGCCGCCGTTGCACCAATGATGATACCTAAAATTGAGATAACTAGGGTAATCAGCAGTGCACCTGACAGTGTTAATTGCACCCCTTTTAATAAACGAGAAAAAGTATCTCGCCCGAGATCATCAGTACCGAGTAAATGGGCCTGTTCTGAACCATCAGCCCAATAGGGAGGCAATAATAACATGTTAGGATGCTGCAATGAGGGAGGATAAGGAATAATATAGTGGCAGAAAATGATGATGATAATGAGTGTAACAACCGCCCACATAGACATCACAGCAATACTTTTATTTCTAAAGATAGACCAAATGTATTGCAAAGGTGACTGGATTTTTTGCTCATTAAATTCATTATTGATCAGCATAAAATGATTTCCGTATTGTTGGAGAGATGATCACTAAAAACAGATCCACGAGAATAGTTGAGAGTAGAATAAAACCTGAAATAATAAGAATTGCGGTTGAAAGGGCAATATAATCCCCTTGCTGAATACTGTCAAATAACCACATGCCAGCACCTTGATATGAAAAAACTATTTCAATTGTCATGGCAAAAGAGATGATCGTACTTATTTGCAATCGTAATTGGTGAACAATAGGTGGTGTGGCATTTTTTAAGACATGTCTGTATACCACTTGGCTACGTGTTAAACCTTTAGCATGGGCCGCTTTTATATAATTAGTACGCATTACCATGGTAACAGCATGACGGGTAAGCCGAATGATTTCCGAAATTAGAAATATTGCCAGCACAGATGAAGGTAAAATAATATGTATTAAATGATTCAAAAAGGCATCAAGTTGGTATTTATCGGACACCAGTAAACTGTCGATGAAAAGGAAGCCCGTGACCACAGGGACTTCATAAATTGAACTGATATTTCCATCGATAGGCATTAACCAGCCACCCATGTTTGGTAACATGGTAAAGAGAATGGCGACCCAGAAAACAGGCAACGCTAAACCAATGAGAGCCAATGTCATAATGCAATAATCAATCCCCCCATTACGTTTTAGACCAGCAAAAAGACCCAATGGAATCCCCACTAAACCTGCCAAAATAAACGCAAAGAAACACAGTTCAAGGGTGGAAGCAAAAGCAATTAAACCTACCCTAATAATTGGTTGGTTATCAATCGTTGAATAACCAAATTCACCTTGCATAATGGCCAGCATGTAATCCCAGTAATGGAATATCATATTGTCATTAATATCACTGTGGGCAGTCCAATGCTCAATGATAAAAGCCAGCAGAGTAAGAATGAATGCTGTGATGGTCAGTAGATAAAATCGTCGAATGAAATAATTAAACATAATTACAGGTCTGCCTCCTTAATCAGTGGTGCTACTTTTTTTACGTGGTGAAAATTGATGCCAGTGAGAGGGTTTATTTGTAACTTAGAAATGTTTTTGTTAGAGACATCAAAGCGTAACAGGTGTGCAATCGGAATATATATTTTTTGGGCTTGGATATCCTCTTGCAGCTGATAATAGTTTTTTACACGCTGGATAAAGTTTACTTCTAATAGGGTATCGTCGAGTAATCTTTGCATTTTATTATCACACCATTGACTGGAATTTCCTGCTAGTGCATTGGCATTACAATTTAGTAGTGGTCGAAACAAATTATCCGGATCATTAGTATAAGGGCTAATACCCGTTAAGTAGAGATCATATTCTCCCTCTGTGAGGGCTAATTGTAATTCGACGTGACGTAATTGAATGATTTTACTGATGACTCCAATGTCTGCTAAGTTTGACTGAATGAGTTCTGCCGTTTTATAAAAATGGGGATTAAAAATGGAGTTTTTAATCGGTGTTAAAATACGCAATGTTTTTGAAAAATCAAAATTACTCTGTTTGAGCAGAAAACGACTCTGTTGTGGGTTAAAGTCGGCCTTAGGTATACGGGGGTTATATGCCCATGAGCTCTCTGCTAGTAGGCTATGTGTTACTGTCGCGGTATCAAAAAAAACAGCATCAAGTATGTTTTTCATATCGATTGCTTGCGTTAGTGCATTACGTATCACTGCATTGTTTAAATAAGGCTTTTGGGTGTTAAAGGCAATCAGTGCAACATTCGTTGTTGGCTGAATACTTAATGTAATATGATGGTTTTTACTAATTTGATGAACTTGGCTAGATGCAGGGTTAGTAATAATATCACATTCTCCGGAAAGTAATTTTGCGTAACGTTTAGTGCTATTTGGCGTGATATCAAATATCAAGTTATTGATATTAACCGGTGTTTGCCAAGGATATTTGTGGGCTTGATAACGAATTAGTTGTCTATTGCTATTCTGTTTAAACTGGTATGGACCGGTACCAATAGGGTGAGAATCAATTTTCTCTGCTTGACCCGATTTTAAAAGTGTTAGTGCATACTCTTTTGAATGAATAACCGCGTAATGTGCCGCCAGGTTAGCAAGTAAGGTAACACTCGGTTTATTTAAAACAAAGCGAATGGTGTGATCATCAATTTTAATGATCTGACGGACTAAATTTGAAAAAGGTTGAGGGTAAAGATAGGTTTGTGCTTGCTTGCTGATGTTAACGTTGTGAAAAGGGTGTTTTTTTGACAGTAAGCGTTGAAAGCTATAGATCACATCGTCTGCGTTGAGTTTACGCGAGGGTGTAAAATAGTCATTATGGTGAAAGTTAATATCTTGACGTAGATAGAAAGTGTACGCCATTTTATCCGCACTAACAGACCAATGTGTTGCTACGTCGGCGATAAAGTGCTGGCTGATGGGATCTATTTTTACCAAACGATTATACAATTGGTGTGTTGTTGCATCAAGACTGGCCACATCATGACTAATTTGTGGGTTGAATGAACTTGGCGCTTCATCCGTACAATAGATCAAACTATCCGTTAATGAAGACTCTGCTTGATAACAGCCAGATAACAACGTTAAGCAGAGATAAATAGATAAAAATCGCATTATAAGCTGAGTTTTCCATTAGTGTATTTATGTATTAAAAATATTTCTTAAATTAATGATTTTACTAAAAAAAATTAAGATTAGCTGTCATTTTTTAATTTGTAGATGGTTTCCACATCATTAACAATATACTTTATTAAAAATAGAGCAATAAAAGCAAATAATAAATTGTAAAAAGCCTGCCCATACAAAACCCTAAAGACAAAACAAGCTCACATAGCAATGTGAGCAAAAAGACATTGTTCTAGGATGTTTTTACAATATTTAGCCTACTCAATATTGTTTAAAAATGCTATGACAATAAAGTGAATATGGGTAAAATAAAGGTAATTAAAATACTTTCATTGTGTTGTTAGCTTGGATCTTAAGACAAGGTCTAACATGATGCCCTTTGACGGCTCTGCTAGAATAATTTAAAAATACCCACAAGACCCAACAGGTAAATAACAATCAGGGCAATTTAATCAGTCGTGGGTATTGTGATGACATTTTTCTATTACTTGTGTGTGCATTTTAAGCGTGAATCATTGCAAATTTATCCAATAACTGTGCTTCACTTTCGATATGACTTGGATCAATAATAATACAGTTGATAGGGCACACCGCAATACAGGTTGGTTTCTCATAAAACCCGATACATTCAGTGCAAAGAATAGGATCAATCTCATATATCTCTGTAGAAAATGTGATTGCCTCATTCGGGCATTCAGGATCGCACATATCGCAGTTGATGCAATTATCTTTAATTAATAATGCCATCTTATTTACTCATTGGATTGCGTGTATTTGCACCCGCATTTAAATTGCGCATTAATAGACCATGATTTAAGTCGATTTCTTTAGGCACAGGTATATACAAAACATGGCCAGAACCAGGGGCTACTTCTACTAATTCTCCCTTACGATTCTGTAATTCTTCTAGTTTAAAATTAATGTTTCCCTGTGGTGTCATTAACTCAAGGGTATCGCCCACTAAAAACTTATTTTTTACGGTGACTTCAGCCAGACCCTTTTCATTACGGCCGGTCATTTCTCCAACAAACTGCTGAGTTTCACTGATTGAGTAACCATAATCATAGTTTTGGTATTTATCATGACTATGACGGCTTAAAAATCCTTCGGTGTAACCACGATGAGCCAAATTTTCCAGTGTCCCCATCAATTTTGTATCAAAAGGACGACCAGCGATAGCATCATCCATTGCTTTGCGATAAACCTGTGCAGTACGCGCACAATAATAAAAACTTTTAGTGCGACCTTCAATTTTAAGAGAATTAACACCAATCTCGAGTAAACGTTCAATATGTTGAATGGCACGTAAATCCTTTGAATTCATAATATAAGTGCCATGTTCATCTTCAAAAGCAGGCATATATTCATTGGGGCGGCCTTGTTCCTGTAATAGGAATATTTTATCGGTCGTTTGACCGCTACCTAATGTCGGTTCTGGTTTTTGAATTGAAACAATATCACCACTCTCATTTTCCGTGGCCTCATGTGCATTATATTTCCAACGACATGAATTAGTACAAGTACCTTGGTTTGCATCGCGTTTATTAATATATCCAGATAATAAACAGCGCCCAGAATAGGCCATGCATAATGCGCCATGCACAAATACTTCTATTTCTATATCAGGGCAGTGTTGACGAATATCTTCAATTTCATCTAAGGACAGTTCACGTGATAAAATAACGCGTTTTATACCTTGAGATTCCCAAAATTTCACACTCGCCCAGTTAACCGCATTGGCTTGTACACTTAAATGGATGGTCATTTCAGGAAAAGCTTCACGTACCATCATAATTAACCCAGGATCAGACATAATTAATGCGTCTGGCTGAAGCGCAATCACAGGTTGCATATCGCGAATAAAGGTTTTAAGTTTAGAGTTATGTGGCTGAATATTACAAACAACAAAGAGTTGCTTTCCTTGCGCATGTGCTTCATCAATGCCAATTTTTAATTTTTCTAAATTAAATTCATTATTACGTACGCGTAATGAGTAGCGAGGTTGACCAGCATAAACGGCATCAGCCCCATAGGCAAAAGCATAACGCATATTTTTCAGGGTACCAGCAGGGGAAAGCAGTTCGGGTTTCATAAATTTTCTCTTGTAAATTTGCATCATACAACAACAGGACATATGACAATCGATGCAGTTTACGTTTTTTTTAATATAAGAGAAAGGGGGGGGCAATGCATTATCTTTAAAATAAGTATGTTTAAAACTTAACTAATTAAAAATTCAGGGAAAGTTAAATTAAGTTTCACATTTCTTTAACGCATCACTATAATGTGAAACTATCTCGATATTTAAAATTACTTTTCGTCAGCATACTGGCATCAATTATTAGGTTTTACATGGATAACACAGAAAAATTTACAAATAACAAACAAATCATTGCTTTTTTAACTGAACAATTCCCACAATGTTTTACAGCAGGTAGTACTGATGCAAAACCGTTAAAAATTGGTCTATTTCAAGAGCTTGCAGTTAATTTGGCAGAGGAGCCTCGGGTAAGTAAAACCCAACTTCGTGGTGCTCTGCGTCAATATACTTTGAGCTGGCGTTATTTGCATTGTATAAAACAAGCAAGCAAACGTGTTGACCTTGAAGGTGTTGAGGGTGATGAAGTTTCTAAAGAACATGCGGATCATGCGCTTAAAACTTTAAAAGAAAGCAAAGATAAAGCATTTGCCAATAGAAAAAAAACAAGCAACAGTGACGCTGAAAAATCAAAAGCGTTGCAAAAGAAAGTAAATGTACCTAAACGCAGTAATAAAGTTGCACCAAAAAAAGAAGTGGTTGAAGACTTAAGTCATTACAAAGAAGCGACACACTCGGAACTAATCGTTAATCAAGAAGTCAAAGTTTTACTTGGACTGTCTCCTGTCACTGGTATTGTCATTGAGGTTATGAAAGATGATGTACAAGTGCAATTAAACTCAGGTATGACTGTCAAAGTAAAAGCGAAGCATTTAATTGTATAATAATATAAAGGCATTTTAATGAATAAATTCTTTCACCATTCTCTGATTATTATTGGCTTATTTTTTGTTGGGTTTATTTCAGCATCGGCGAATTTTGATGTTAAAGATATTCCGCAATTAACACAACAAGAGCAACATGCAAAAGTGGTGAAAAGAGTGAGTGATTTATTTAATCGTTCACATTATAAATTTATTCCCCTTGATGATGAGTTATCAGGAAAAATATTTTCCCGTTATATTGATTTACTTGATTTCAATAAACAGATCTTTTTGCAAAGTGATATTGATAAACTAAAAACCTATCAATATTCATTAGATGACAGCTTGAAATCAGGTCTCCTTGAGCCTGTTTATGCTATTTATCAGCTTAATTTAACACGGCGTTATGAGCGTTATAATTACGCGCTTTCACTCTTACAAACAGAAATTAAATTTGATAGTCAAGATAGCTATCAATTTGATCGTAGTGAGGCACCGTGGGTTAAAACATCTGCAGAACTGGATAAAATGTGGCAACAAAAAGTTAAGTCTGATGCTTTGTCGCTTAAATTAACGGGCAAAGCGTGGTCTGATATTAAAGAGCGCTTAACAAAACGTTATAACAGTGCGATTAAACAATTAACTCAGACTGAAAGTGAAGATGTTTTTCAAACGTTTATGAACGCTTATTCACACACCATCGAACCTCATACAAGCTATTTATCGCCGCGTAATGCAGAACGTTTTAAAATGGAAATGAACCTTTCTTTAGAAGGTATTGGCGCGGTATTACAACTTGAAGATGATTATACGGTTGTGCGTAGCCTCGTACCCGGTGGTCCTGCTGAACGTTCTAAGCTAATTGCCAAAGATGATAAAATTATTGGTGTCGGTCAAGACGGTGAAAAAATTGTTGATATTATCGGTTGGCGATTAGATGACATTGTTGAGTTGATTAAGGGGCCAAAAGGAACGACCGTTCAACTACAAATTCAATCGGGAAAAAGTGGTGCTGAACATCGAGTGATTGAAATTGTGCGTGAAAAAATACACCTTGAAGATCGTGAAGCAAAATCGTCTGTTGAACAGATTGAGGGTAAAAAAATAGGGGTTATCACTATCCCGAGTTTTTATGTGAAATTGAGCCAAGATATTGATAAATCGCTAACTAAACTGAAAAACCAAAATGTAGAAGGTATTATTATTGATCTCCGTAATAATGGAGGTGGATCACTTGCAGAAGCAACCTTAGCAACGGGACTATTTATCGGTGAAGGTCCAGTGGTACAAGTGCGTGACAGTCGTAATCAAATTGAGATACAACGAGATACTAATGAAAGTGTGAGCTATGAAGGGCCATTAACCGTGCTTGTAAATCGTTACAGTGCCTCGGCTTCAGAGATCTTTGCTGCTGCGCTACAAGACTATGGACGTGCAATCATTGTTGGCGAGCAAACTTTTGGTAAAGGTACGGTACAACAACACCGTCGTATTTCTCGTTTTTATGATTCTGATGCAGATGTCATCGGTTCTGTTCAGTATACGATCGCTAAATTTTACCGTATTGATGGAGGCAGTACGCAACATCGAGGAGTTATCCCGGATATTATATTTCCGAGTGCAATTGCCCATGAAGATACGGGCGAAAGTCTAGAAAAAAATGCCTTGCCTTGGGATAATATTAAATCAGCGGAATATCAGATGTTTGCGGATCTCAAAGATGATATTAATAAGTTAACCCAAATGCATAAGGAACGTATTAAGCATGAAGTTGAGTTTACTTATTTGGATCGTGATATTAAAGAATATCTCGCTGAGAAAGATGATACCGCTATTACTTTAGTAGAAAAGGAACGCATGGAGATACGTGAAGAGAAAGAATTACGCATCTTAAAACGCAATAATGAACGCTTAAAACGTGCCGGTTTAGCGCAAGTGAAATCACTTGATGATCTACCCGATGATTTTGAAGCCCTTGACGCTTTTTTACTTGAAACGGTTGCAATTACCTTAGATTATTCAAAAATGTAATTGACCCTGTAAAAACCAAACATAAAAAAACCGACTTTATTGTCGGTTTTTTTATGTTTGGTTTTGCGTGATAAGCTCTCTTTTATCACAACTCATCACTTTTAGTTGAACTCAACGACTTGTTAAATTTTTCATTTTGAATGATAACAGTTAGAGAATGTGTCTTTAGTTGATTGTTTCTGTGTGCAGCTCAATGCACTTTGCATCGGCTTTAAGGTAGCTAAATTTATGATTCCAATCACCCACATCAAAACGCAGATAGGGCATCTTATTTATCTCAAATTGATGCTTTGAGGCGTTATGAGTATGCCCATGAATCAGTATTTGGCTATTATGTTTTATTAATAAACGCTCCACTTCACTTTGTGTCACATCCATTACACTACTCTTTTTATAGACTTTATTTGATTTGCTTGCGGATCTTATTTTCCAACCAATTTTTTTGCGAAATGGCAAAGGTAATAAATTAAAGATAAACTGAGCAAAGGAATTATGTAAAACCTTGCGCATTTTTTGGTAATTTTTATCCGCTAAACAAAGTGTATCACCATGCATCAAAAGCACGCGTCGATGATACAGGGTAATTTCATGGTGTTCTGGTAATAACCGCAGAGAAGATTGTTTTGCGTATTTTTTACCCAGCATAAAATCACGATTACCATGAATATAAAATATTGGGATGCCATTTTGAGAAGAGTACAAGCTTAATTTTTTAGCGACCTTATCCATTAAAGGTGTGTGCTCATCATCACCTATCCAGACTTCAAATAAGTCACCCAAAATATACAAGGCATCAATATTTTCTGTTTTATTGTCTAAAAATGAAAACAATGCTTGGGTTATTTTAGGATGTTGTTCACTTAAATGTAAATCAGCAATGAAGAGCGTCGACATATTATGCAACGGTTACGCGAGTAATAAGCACATCTTCAAGTGGCACATCTTGATGTACAAAACCGAAGTTACCCGTAGTGACATCTTTAATTTTATCAACGATATCAAAACCATCAACTACTTCAGCAAAAACACAGTAACCCCAACCTTCCGTTGTTTCTGATTTGAAATCTAAAAAATGATTATCACTAATGTTGATAAAAAACTGTGAAGATGCAGAATGTGGTTCCATTGTACGGGCCATTGCTATTGTATATTTTTTATTAGACAGCCCATTACTTGCTTCATTTTTTATTGGTTTATTGGTCTCTTTTTCTTCCATACCCGGCGCAAACCCACCACCTTGAACCATAAAACCATCAATAACACGGTGAAAAATAGTATTGTCATAATGACCTGACTCGGCATATTTAATAAAGTTAGCAACCGTATTAGGGGCTTTCTCTGCATTTAACTCAAGTTTAATATCGCCAAAATTTGTGTGTAGTGTAATCATAATCAGATCCTATCTATCATAAAAAAACAATATCATACATTAACTATCAAATTCATTAAATACAAAGGGTGAATTTGTTACTAGAGCAGGTTAGAATGTGCGTTTTACGGCAATCGCTAGAAATAGCTACCTTTTATTTCGTTTAAATGGAAAACAAATGTTAAAGATATACAACACACTAACAAAACAAAAAGAGCAATTTAAACCCATTATTCCTGGTCAAGTGGGCATGTATGTGTGTGGTGTAACCATCTATGATTATTGCCATATTGGTCATGGGCGTACTTTTGTCGCTTTTGATACGGTTGCGCGTTATTTACGTTTTAGTGATTATGATCTTACCTTTATCCGTAATATTACTGATGTTGATGACAAGATCATAAAACGTGCTAACGAAAATGGCGAAACATGTGAGCAATTGACAACTCGTTTTACCCAGGCAATGCATAAAGACTTTGATGCATTAAATATGTTACGTCCAGATCTAGAGCCTCGTGTAACGGAGCATATGCCCGAGGTGATTGCGATGATTGAAAAACTCATTACTAAAAAGCATGCTTATATTTCTGGTAATGGTGACGTTCTTTTTTCTGTCAAAAGTTATGCACAGTACGGCAAACTCAGTGGTCAAAACTTGGAGATGTTACAAGCAGGCTCTCGGGTGGAAACCCAAGAAAAAGAGGGCAAAGATAACCCGCTTGATTTTGTACTGTGGAAAATGGCTAAAACAGGCGAACCTTATTGGGTTTCTCCTTGGGGAAAGGGTCGCCCAGGTTGGCATATCGAGTGTTCTGCAATGAACAATAAACACCTTGGTGAAGTATTTGATATTCACGGCGGTGGCTCGGATCTTTCATTTCCACACCATGAAAATGAAATCGCACAGTCCTGTTGTGCGCATCAAGGTAAATATGTTAATACTTGGATGCACTCCGGTATGGTGCAAGTTGATAAAGTGAAAATGTCTAAATCATTAAATAACTTCTTTACCATCAAAGATGTGTTAGCTGTTTACGACAGTGAATCAGTGCGTTATTTCTTGATTTCAGGTCATTATCGTAGCCAACTCAATTATTCAGAAGATAACTTAAAACAAGCGCGTGCAAGTTTAGAACGCTTTTATACGGCGATTCGCGATGTTGATTATAGTGTGGCTACGGAGGAATGTGATAAAAATAGCCCTTATTATAAAAAATTCTGTAGCGCGATGGATGATGATTTTAATACCCCAGAGGCGCTCGCTGTTTTATTTGAACTGACCAAAGAACTTAATCGTGTTAAAGGTGATGATAAATTACAAGCTAAGCAACTCGCATCCCTTTTAGTGACACTGGCAAATGTACTTGGTTTGTTATATCAAGATGCAGATCAATTTATGCAAGGTGATGAATCTGATAATGAAGTCAGCATCATTGAAGCGTTAATTAAACAGCGTAACGACGCGCGTATTAATAAAGATTGGTCAAGTGCAGATGATGCGCGTGATAAATTAGCGGCACTTAATATTGTTTTAGAAGATGGTGCAAATGGCACAACATGGCGTAAGCAGTAAGGATATAAAAAGTGTTTTATGAGCAAGATATTTCATGTTGCGCCTTACTCTTTTATCGAGGCTGTAAAAATAAGCGCGTAGCTGACAAGGTATTTGACGCAACATGAGGAGAGGGTTTAGGTTGTAGTCTTTAATTATATTGGCTGTTCAACCCTGCAATATTGTGCCAGAAACCATTACACTCTTTGCTTTGGATCCTAATCGGTTTACTACCTTGGCTTATTGTCTTTTTATACTGCGTTAATATCGACAATGCTTGCTCATCTGATGGGCTAATTCGTACCACATCAACTAAACCTTGCATTGCAGGTAGCTCATTAATTAAGTTATAACAGTAGCCAGATTGAGTTTGTATGCCATTGAGTACAAAAACTTGTTGGTTTTCCTGTGTCGTGGTTGGACGTCCCTGAGGGTATTTAATGCAACAAAGCTCACAGTCATCCTTTGCCTTATTTTCTGAACGCGCTGTAAAGCACCGCGCAGAATAAGCTAAGGGTATAAAACCATGTGCAAAAACTTCGATTTCAAACTGTGAACGAATATTCAAATCCTCACAGTCTGAAACTGTTTTTTTAAGCCAATCATGAGAAAGTTCAACGGGCATTACCCAGCGTTGCATGCCTTTGTTAACAAATATTTTTAATACCGAAGCGTTATAGCAATTTATCGCAGGTCCGCAGACAAAAGGTAATTTTTGTTCACTTAATATTTGTATTGCCCCAACATCATTGGCTTCAATGCTGACTTCACCATTGTCACAGAGTTGCTTCAGAATTTTTATTTCTGAGGGGGCTTCTAGCAACGCCATACTTGAGAGAATGATCTCTTTACCTTGACCGTTTAGCTGTTTCGCTAATTGAATCCAATCACGTGCTTTTAGTTCACGACGTTTACTGCAAACCGTTTCACCTAAATAGATAATATCGGCATCGCTGTCCATTGCTTGCTGATAAAAATCCTCAACACGCTGTTTTGGCCAATAGTATAAAATGGGCCCTAATGATAATTTCATGTTTTTTCCTGTTCTGAGCCTTGAGCTAATTGCATATTATTGCCATTTTCGATGGTAGGCGCCCAATGTGGTTTGGCTACCTTCAGAGACATTTGCAAGAACAGCATTCCACTGCTCTTTGACCTGATATTGTTGAGGATCTTGTTTATAGCTGTCAATCGCTGCACGCCATACCGTTGTTATTTGTTCTACATAAGCGGGGCTACGCTGGCGTCCTTCTATTTTTACTGAGCAGATATTTGCTTTCATGAGTTCTGGTAGCATTGAAAGAGTATTTAAACTGGTGGGCTCCTCAAGTGTATGATAGAGGTGTTTATCAACTTTAAACTTACCTTTACAGAGCGTTGGATAGCCTGCTTTTTCATCATGTTGATAACGATCAATTAAAATGTTGTTAAGGCGTGATTCAAGCCCTTCCGGTGTTTCACGCCAATCAACAAATTTTGCAGGTGAGCAGGCTCCAATGGTATTGGGAGATTCTCCTGTAAAATAGGAAGACAGATAACATCTGCCTTCTGCCATGATACATAAACTACCAAAAGCAAAAACTTCCAATGGCATAACAGTATTACGAGCGAGCTGTTTAACTTGGTGAATAGATAAAACACGCGGTAAAACAACGCGTTTTATATTAAAATTTTGTTGGTAGAATTCGATTGCTGCGGTATTCGTTGCCGAAGCCTGTACGCTTAAGTGTAATTCAAGTTCAGGGTGCTTATTTACGGCATAATCCAATGTCGCAATATCGGCGATAATGGCTGCGTTTGCGCCGAGATCTACACATTTGTCAACGGCATTTTGCCAGCGTTTTTCCTCACCAGGGTGGGCAAACGTATTTATTGCAACGTGTATATGCTTGTTATTATCGCGTACATATTGCACACCTTTCGCGAGTTTTTTATCATTAAAGTTTAAACCTGCAAAATGACGTGCATTAGTATCATCTTTCAGGCCAATATAAACAGCATCTGCGCCACAATCGATGGCGGTTTTCAACGCAGGTAAACTACCTGCAGGGCAAAGAAGTTCCATCTTGAATCCATCTGTTCTAAAATGGTATTATTGTAAAAAATTAGACAAAACATTTATTGATATAGGGCAGGGTTGTGTGAATCAGTAAGCTTTATACTGATATTTTTGCACAGAGAAATTTTATGTTTAAACCATTATTACAGAATATACATCATAAGCTGGTAAATAACGCTCCTAATATATTAGCCTTTCCGATCACGTTTTTACCTTTCATTGTGCAAAAAAAACTGCTGGGTGATCTTTTAGCCGTGCTATTTAAAGAAGCAATTGAAGATGGTGATTTGGCTTTTCTAGAAGATAAGTGGTTAAAGGTAGAGGTGGTAGATGTTAATTTGATCTGGTTTTTAAGCTTCTATGAGGATCAATTAATCATTAAAGCCTCTTCAGATCAAGTTGATGTAAGCTTTTCTGGGAATCTGAATGAACTGATATTAATTGCAGGGCGCAAAGAAGATCCTGACACACTTTTTTTTCAACGTCGTTTAACGATTCAAGGCGATGTTGATTTGGGATTAGAAGTTAAAAATCTTCTCGATAACATTGATTTTGATAGCCTACCAAAGATCGCGAAACAAAGCATTCAGCACTTTTCTAGTTTTGTACAACAAGGCATTAAAGCGCCAGCCAATAAAGTGATGGTTTAATTTTTAAGTCGGTATCTAATATTTTAAATCGGTTGAACTAATTGAGTTACAAAAATTGTTTAAATTAACAATATAATACGGCTTATAGACAATCTAACAAAAGTGCAAAGTTGATGCTGAGAATAACCGTCATTATTATTACATTGGTGATTTTTATACAACTAAATATAAATCATCAATTACCTATTTTGTTCACTTATTTTTACTTCTTCATTAATCTCTGTACTTTTTTAGTTTACGGATATGATAAATCAGCTGCCTGCAGAAAACATTGGCGAATTAAAGAGCTTCATTTACACTTGTTAGCGTTGTGTGGTGGATGGTGGGGCGCTTTAATGGCACAACAGTTATTACGCCATAAGTCGATTAAAAAGTCTTTTTTAGTGTGCTTTATTGTAATGATAGTTGCACATTTAACTTTGATAGCTATTTTATTTAGTGCTCTAAATGACAACGCACGCTACTATTAATTCAAGAAATAATTAACTATTCTATCTATTCAATGAGTTATTTGTGAGACCACTCCCTGGAAATTAAATGAGTTATTAATCAAAAATATCCACAGAAAAATTATTATATAAGCTCAATATGAATAACAGTAAGTCGCCACTTCAATATTATTTAGTTTGAAATATTCAATTTTAGTGCGTTAGTTATCGGTTTATTTTTTAATAATGTCTTGCCAAGAAATTTGTCATTCCGTTGTCATCATGATGCTCCCCTTTAAAAAGAAAGCATGCAGTATATTGATAGATGAGCCTGACTAGACCCTGCTTTTATTGTTGCTGTGAAAGTGGGTGTTTTTTGAGTTGTAATGTTTTTGTTATATCACACTATTTAACCAATCCTGTGCTTCTTTTCTATTGTCGAAAAATCTTATTTCGACATTGGTTAAGGCTCTATGAGTTGATGCCATTAGCCATTTCTGAAGTGATAGGCGACACACAACTGCTTCATATTTTTGATTGTTAATATTGGTCCATTCATTCAATTTTCTGACTTCATCCATCATCTCTAGTATCCCTAATTCCCATTGACTTAAATCAAGTAAACATGCCCAAGGGTTATTATTTATCTTTTCTGCAAGATATTTAAATTCGGCACAATATCGTAAGGCTGTTTCAATATTCCAAGCATCAAAGTATTCAACGCTTAATGTTTGTTTAATTATTTCTATTTTAAAAAAACCATGTTCTTGCAACGGCATCTCCTAAATATTACAGCAAATAAAAAAGTAAAAAATCAATGGATATTTGACCATATTTAACAAGCTTATATCTGTGTTACATATTAAATACTTCATTCAGTTACTCGCTTAGTGATTAAGGGCGATTAAAATAATAACGTTAATGCTTGTTAGCCAATTTGAGTAATTCAACGGCGAGCTTCTTATGATTGCATCACCTTATATTTAAGTATTTTCAAATATTAAAATCGATAGACATGACTTCTTTTTTATTCTTAAATTGAATGAATCCCCACGAATGCTCAAGCGTATTTATCGAGAGGGAGCTACCTTCATGGGTGTTTCTAAGCAAATAGTTTCACCAAAAAATTAAACATGAAAGTCGTCTAGATAATAGAGAGTGGAATATCATTTGCCACCTGCAAATTATAAAATGCAGTTAAACACTTTATTTACTCTGACCTAACTGATAAATAATTAATATTTATTGATCTTGTAAGAAAACGTCAACATTTTTAAAAAAGGAATAAATATATTTTGGGAAAAAGTGATTACACTTTGCAAAACATTGGTATTATATTAAGTGTTTGATTTATATGGTTATATGTTTTGGCGATTCACTGCTATGAGTGTTATCTATTACTTGTTGTTGATGGGGTGCTGATTACTGGGGATAAAAGTTTTTTATTGCTGCAGGTCAATATTCCGATATACGAAATAATGCTATTTTTTTATAAAAAAATTAAACGTTCGTATTTTATGTGCATAAAACCATCAATAATTCATTTAAAGAATAAAATGTTGCTTGTAGAAGATTGTTGTTAATTGTTTTTGTCTATGCAATTTTTTTGTTAGAGCACACTATTTAACCAATCCTGTGCTTGAACTCTATTGTCGAAAAACCTTGTTTCGACATTGGTTAAGGCAACATGGCTATCTTTCATCAGCCATTTTTGAAGAGACAGGCTACATATAACAGCTTCAAATTTTTGATTGTTGATATTCGCCCATTCATTCAATTCTTTGATTTCATCCCACATCTCGGGTATTGCTAATTCCCATTGACTTAAATCAACTAAGCTCGCCCAAGGTTTATCATTTATCTTCCTGACAAGCTCTTTATATTCTGCACAATGTCGCAATACCGTTTCAATATTCCATGCATCAAAGCATTCGATGATTAATGTCTGTTTAATTATTTCCATTTTAAAAAAACCATGTTCTTGCACCAGTGCCTCCTAAATATTACAACCAATAAAAA
>JBAHZV010000014.1:0-49639 GCA_037132845.1 Psychromonas sp. | reverse complement strand
AACAGATAATCATTCATTTTCGTAAAAAAGTGCTGATAAACCCCGCTATTTACTTTCTTTTCTTGATGAAATATATGAGGGTTGCTAAAATAACCTATCATATTATTTTTAGCTCTGTTGGATGAAATTCATGTTTAAAATGCTTCGAGGAATGTTCTCTAACGATCTATCGATCGATTTAGGAACCGCAAACACACTTATTTATGTAAAAGATCAAGGTATCGTATTAGATGAGCCTTCAGTTGTTGCCATCCGTTTAGATAAAAACGGATCGGGAAAAAGTATCGCTGCTGTTGGGCATGCTGCTAAACAAATGTTAGGTAAAACACCGGGTAATATTCAAGCGATTCGCCCGATGAAAGACGGTGTCATTGCTGACTTTAATATCACTGAAAAAATGTTACAACACTTTATCAAGCAAGTTCATAATAACAGCATATTGCGGCCAAGCCCGCGTGTATTAGTTTGTGTTCCCTGTGGGTCAACACAAGTTGAACGCCGTGCAATCCGTGAATCTGCACAGGGTGCTGGCGCACGTGAAGTCTTTCTTATTGATGAGCCAATGGCGGCCGCTATTGGTGCGGGCATGCCGGTTTCTGAAGCAAAAGGTTCAATGGTTGTTGATATCGGTGGTGGTACAACAGAAGTGGCTGTTATCTCATTAAATGGTGTTGTTTATTCGGCTTCAGTACGTATCGGTGGTGATAAATTTGATGAAGCTATTATCAGTTATGTACGTCGTAACTATGGCTGTACAATTGGTGAAATGACTGCTGAACGTATTAAGAAAAGTATCGCTATCGCGCACCCGATTAATGATGTCAAAGAGATTGAAGTCCGTGGTGTTAATGTCGCCGAAGGTGTGCCACGTAGCTTCACTTTAAATAGCAACGAAATTCTAGAAGCGTTACAAGAGCCTTTAAGTGGTATCGTTTCTGCGGTGATGCTTGCGCTTGAGAAAACCCCCCCAGAGCTTGCTGCAGATATTGCCGAGCAAGGTATGGTGCTGACGGGTGGTGGTGCACTATTATGCGAAATTGATAGGTTGCTTTCTGATGAGTCAGGTATCCCAGTAATTATTGCTGATGATCCTCTTACCTGTGTGGCTCGTGGTGGCGGTATGGCATTAGAAATGATTGATACCCACGGTGGTGATCTGTTTAACGCTGATTAACATTTTTTAAATTACTTGAATATTAACTCTCTACAATGAAACCTATCTTTCTTCGTGGCCCTTCATTTTTATTAAGACTATCCATTGTGATAGTCTTGTCGCTCGCTCTTTTTTTAGCCGATAGCCAATATAATTTGTTTGCCTCTTCACGTATCTATCTTAATTCACTGGTTAGCCCCATTCAGTATATTGCCGATGCACCCCAGAAGTTATCTCGTACTATTTCCGAGAGCCTGTTAACACGGCAAGCACTAAAAGAACGCAATCTACAATTAGAAAAAGATAACCTTTATTTAAAAGCTGACCGTCTATTATTAACCCAGCTACAAAATGAAAATAAACAACTGCGCGAGTTATTACATTCGCAACGAAATTTTAGTTCGAAGCGGATGATCACTGAAGTCATGAGTTTACGCGCGGATCCTTTCAGCCATCAGTTATTAATAGATAAAGGCACATCCGATGGTGTTTATGTTGGTCAGCCTGTTATTAATGAAGAAGGCGTCGTCGGTCAGGTTTCCCAAGTAGGAACAACCACCAGTCGAGTACTGCTAATTGTTGATGCCAGTCATGGTATACCAGTGCGTGTACAACGTAATGATATTACTGCTATTGTGCATGGTAGCGGTGCTTGGAATCAGCTTGATTTACCTTTTGTGCAAAGTAACGCTGATTTAAAAGAGGGGGACCTTCTGGTCACCTCAGGATTAGGGGGACGTTTTCCTGCGGGTTACCCCGTTGCAAAAATTAGCCACTTTAACTACCGAGAAGGTGCCTTGTATGCAGATGTGACCGCAACACCTGTGGCATTATTAGACAGAAGTCGCTACTTGTTATTATTGTGGAATGATCACTCGTTTACAGAATCTCAACTATCGCTTGATCTGGAGAGCGAAGATGCCATGGCTCAATAGTTACCGAGTTATTTATAGTACTTTTCTAGTTGGGCTTATTGGTGCTATTTACCCTCTTCCTATTTTCTTAAATGCATTCAGACCGGATTGGTTAGTACTGTTTATTTTTTACTGGGTATTAGCCGTACCACATCGCATCAGTATTATTCATGGTTTTGTATTAGGTATTTTATTAGATTTACTGCTTGGTTCAACATTAGGCATGCATGCCTTACTTTTTTCATTATTAGCTTATTTTGTCAGCATCGGTTACCAGCGTATTCGTTATTTCACCATAGTACAAACAACACTTTTAGTGGGCATTTTTGTGTTGTTTACCAAACTTGCTTTTTATGGGCTTGCTGCTAGCTTGCAAGATATTTTTTTATATAAACATTACTTTTGGTCGATATTTACGTCAATGTTGATTTGGCCATGGTTTTTTTTATTGATGCGCTACATTCGTCAGCGCTTTAAGGTTACCTAATATGAGTAACACTTGCAGTGATGTAAGCATCTACCTTTCATCAAACTCGCCACGTCGTGCTGAGCTTTTAACACAAATAGGTATCCGTTTTACAAAGGTAAAAGCAGAGATTGAAGAAGTTGTACAAGCAGATGAATCAGCGGCGCAATATGTTGCTCGTTTAGCGCTTCAAAAAGCGCAAGCTGGTTTTTTAAATAGCCCTCAAGATAAACCCGTACTAGGCGCGGATACCATTGTTGTCAGTCAAAAGTGCATTTTAGAGAAACCACGCTCTCAAGAGCATGCTCGGCAAATGATGTTGAAACTTTCTGGCATCACACATGACGTTTTCACAGCTGTTGCACTTGTTGATAAAAAAAAACAAAAACAATGTTTAGTCAAAACAGCGGTGAGTTTTAAAGAGTTAACAGAGCAAGAGATAATGGATTATTGGCAGACTGGCGAACCTCTCGATAAAGCGGGTGGTTACGGGATACAAGGTATTGGTGGGAAATTTGTAACAAGTATTAGTGGTAGTTACAGTGCAGTGGTCGGGTTGCCACTCTATGAAACAGATCAATTAATCAAGGCATTTATAAAGGAATCATTGTATGTCAGTTGAGTTATTAATGAATATTACCCCTACTGAATCACGTGTTGCATTGATTGAGGGTGGCGTATTACAAGAGTTACATATTGAACGTCTCGCCACGAAAGGGATTGTTGGTAATGTCTATAAAGGTAAAGTCTGCCGTGTTTTACCGGGTATGCAGGCTGCCTTTGTTGATATTGGTTTAGAAAAAGCGGCCTTTTTACATGCTTCTGATATTTTGCTCAATGCTGAGTGTGTGACACAAAATGAAAAAGCCCAATTTAAAGTCGCTGATATCTCTGAACTGGTACGTCAAGGTCAAGATATTATCGTGCAAGTAGTCAAAGATCCTCTGGGCACTAAAGGCGCACGTTTAACCACTGATATTACTGTACCTTCTCGTTATTTAGTCTTTATGCCAGGCAGTTCACATGTGGGTGTATCGCAAAGAATTGAAAGTGAAAAAGAGCGTAATCGTCTTAAAAGCATTACTAAATCATGTATTAATGAATTGGGTGGTTTCATCATCCGCACGGCGGCAGAAGGCGCTCCAGAAGCTGAATTACAACATGATGCTGCTTTTTTGCAACGCGTATGGGCAAAAGTATTAGTACGTAAAGCACGTCATAAGTCTAAAAATAAACTTTTGTATAAAGATTTAGTCTTACCTTTTAAAATTTTACGCGATTTTGTTGGCACCAAAATCGATCGTGTGCGTATTGATTCAAAAATTACTTTTAGCGATATTAAAGAATTTACCCAAGAATTTGTACCTGAGCTTGAAAATAATATTGAATATTACGATGGTGAAAGCCCTATCTTTGATCTGTTTGATGTTGAAAACGAAATACAACGTGCTCTTGATAGAAAAGTTTCATTAAAATCAGGTGGGTATTTAATTATCGATCAAACGGAAGCGATGACCACTGTTGATATTAATACCGGTGGATTTGTTGGGCATCGTAATCTGGAAGAGACTATTTTTAATACTAATATTGAAGCAACATTGGCGATTGCAAGGCAGCTACGTTTGCGTAATTTAGGTGGCATTATCATTCTTGATTTCATCGACATGAAAATAAATGAGCATAAGCGCCGTGTTTTTAGCAGTTTAGAGCAAGCCCTCGCGAAAGATCGTGTCAAAACACATATTAATGATTTCTCACCGCTCGGTCTGATTGAGATGACACGTAAGCGTACCCAAGAAAGCCTAGAGCATATTTTTTGTGATGAATGTTCACAATGTAACGGCCGTGGTTATGTGAAAACGGTTGAAACCGTTTGTTATGAAGTATTACGTGAAGTTTTGCGTGTTAATCGTGCTTATGATGCAGATTATTTTGTTGTTTATACTTCACCATCGGTAGCAGAAGCATTTCAGGGAGATGAATCACATAGCCTTGGAGAGCTTATTTTATTCATGTCTAAACAAGTAAAAATTCATGCTGAGCAGATGTATGGTCCTGAGCAGTTTGATGTGGTCATGATGTGAATAACAGAAAACGGATCTGCCATTGAAGCATTTTACTTTTAAATGGCTTAACCGACTTTATGTTTTAATTGCAATAAAATTAGTGATATTGGCATTGTTATTGACCACTGCACGTATTTTATTTATGGGTGCTGAAGATTATAAACAACAGGCTATTGATTGGTTAACAGCAGAGTATCAAGTAGATATATCGGTGCAGGATATCTCTGCAGGTATCGATTTTTCTGGTATGGTATTAACACTCAACAATGTTGAGTTACTTGATTCTGCCGCACTGCCTTTTGTTTTAAAATTTGAATATTTATTTTTACATTTAGATTTTTGGAATTCGCTTGCCAAACAAAAATTTACTTTTAATCGCATCTCTTTACAAGGTGCTGATTTAACACTTAACTCCGATGTTAACAAGCACAATGATGATCAGAAGTACATATCAGAAAAATCACAATTAACCATTAATAAACTCAAGAATATTTTTTTAACACAGTTAAATAAAGTCTCTGTAAAAGAAAGCACCCTTAATTACACTGACAAATTTGGTATCGATAAAGTCATTATCATCGAACAATTAAACTGGTTAAATAAAGGCAATAAACATCAAGGTATTGGGCAGGCGAGTTTTCCTAATGCACTGGGGGAAAATAGTTTAAAATTTGTTATTGATGTATTGCCTGAAACCTCAAAAAGCACATTCTCAGGTAGTCTCTACCTGCAAGCTGCTCATTTAAATATTACCGATTATTTGGGCAGGCAAGTGAATGACAATGCCAATATTATTGAAGCGACTGTCGGTTTTGATGCTTGGGCTACATTTTCTAATAACAGGCTTGATAGTGTGCAAGTTGAGTTTACCCACAATCAGTTTTCTTGGTCACAGCTCAAACAAAATTATAGTTGGAGTTTAAATGGTGGCGCTCTACAACTCACCAATAGTGATAAGGGGTGGTTATTAGATAGTTATGATTTACAGGTGCGAGAAAATCAAGATGTCAAAGATAACGTCCAGATCACCGCTAAAGGTGATCAAAGCCAAGCTCTTATTAATATTAAAGGGCTAACAATTAAGGATGTATTACCTGTTTATTTATTGCATTCAACGTTGACAGATACTCAGATAAACACTTTACGACGTTTTGATTTAGATGCCAATATAACACAAGTTGGATTATCTCTGAACAGTCAAAAAGAATGGCAATTCAGTTTAAAAATGAATCAATTTAAAAACCGCCCTGTTGACGCGGTTCCTGGTATCAGTAACGCCAGTATCGTATTACAAGGGGGCTTGCAAAAAGGTCGTGTCGATATTGAATTAGGAAAACAGAAAATATATTTTGATGGGCAGTTCAGTCGTAGCATGCATTTACAATCGGCTAAGCTTGATCTACAGTGGTTACAGGTCAAAAATGGCTTAAAGTTATTCAGCGAACAAGCATTATTAAGTACCAATGAACTTGAGACACACACGGAATTCTCTCTTCTTCTCCCCAGTAAAGATGCACAGAATAAGAGTTCTTTTTTAAGTTTATATAGCTATGCTTCATTGAACGATGCAAGCAAGGCGAAATATTATTTCCCGATTAAAGCGATGGGCAAGAATCTTTATCATTATCTTGAACCAACCCTCAAAAAAGGTCATGTTGATGGCGCTAAAATTCTTTGGTACGGGGCATTTAACCATTACCCTTACTCTGAATATAATGGTATTTTCCAAGCTTGGGTACCATTACGCGATGCGCAATATGACTTTTATGATAAGTGGAAAGGCTTAAAAAAAGTAGATTTAGATTTACTCTTTGAAAACGATCACCTCGTGATGAAGGCTAAAAAAGCACATTTAGGGAATATTAACATTGCCCAATTAACTGCAACAATTGATCAACTCGCCCCTAATGGTATTTTAACGGTTAAAGCAGAGATCAATGATGATGCTCATAAAATCAGTGCTTACCTCAAGGCTTCCCCTCTCAAAGACAGTGTCGGCAGTGCATTGTCTGTGCTTGAGTTATCTGGTCCGTTAGCGGGTAATCTTGTCATCACTATACCCTTTGATAGCGAACATCAAGAAACGAAAACTGAAGGGAAAGTTTCATTTAAAAACAATTCTTTAGACGTGAAATTAAGCGATGACTTGGTGATACCTCTGAAACAAGTGAATGGTAGCTTTGACTTTGTAAATGGTCATTTAACCTCTAATAATATAACCGGGCTACTGCTGCAACAACCTATTGAAATTGCTTTTACTGCTCAGGAGAAAAAAGAAAATTACCAAGTTGATGTGGCGTTGAACGGAATATGGAAGTTGGATGCTTTGAAGGGTGACTCTACGGCACTCTCATCATTGCCTGTATCAGGCAATCTAGATTGGTCTGGTTTGGTAAACTTTACTCACCATGATAAAGGTGGCTATCAATATAATGTTGCACTGCAATCAGCAACACAGGGAGTCAGAGTTCTGTTACCCGCCCCATTTCATAAGAATCGTTTAGACTCTTGGCCAATGAGCATTAATGTCTCGGGCAGCGATGGAAGCAATCACGTTAAAGCATCAATTAAGGATAAACTCGCCCTTGATGGCAAGCTTAATTACCGGCAAGGAAAGTATGTAAGTCCTTACTTTTCTCTCAATATTGGTCAGTCTAATCGCGTGCATATTGATAAGAGCAAGCAGGTTATCAATATTAATTTACCAGCTTTAAACGTTGCCAATTGGTATGATTACTTTCAAATCGAAAGTAATAAAAAAACACAAAATGGCGCTCTTCACTATTTAGAAAATGACAACTCCTTGCTTGCTTTGAATGAGGTTAATGTGGATGTTAAACAGGTTAATTTGTTCAATCAGCCTTTGGTCTCTTTACGTAGCCATGCCGTGAATCACGATGGAAAATGGGATGTGTCCATTACCTCTGATAATTTACAAGCGCAGCTAGAGTACCGTTCGGGTATACCTGTACGCATTGATGTGAACGCTAAAAAGGTTAATTTGCAAGCGTTAGATTTCAGTTTGCTAAAAAGAAAACCTCTCAATTCTATTAATGCACCTCAAACATTAAGTGAGAACTTAGTGAATGATTATCCTGAAATATTTTTAGATTGTGAAATATGTATCTATAAAAATTTCAACCTATCACCACTTAGCATGCATATTTATCCAACTAAAAAACGTTTCAATATTGATTATATTAAAATTGGAGGAGAGAGTGAGTTCACTCATGTTTCTGGATTTTGGGATCAACGTATTACTCATATCATTTTTGATGGGCAAGGTAACAGAAATATTAATTTACTGAAACGTTTGGATTATAGCAGTCCCGTTGATTATCAAAATGCCCAATTAAGTGGTGCAGTCAATTGGGCCGGTGCACCTTGGCAGGCTAATTTAAATACCTTAAACGGTGATTTTTCCACGGAATTAACCCATGGCACGATCACTGAAGTCAGTGATAAAGGCACCCGCTTATTGAGTTTATTTAGTTTAGACAGCATCTATCGTTCATTAAACCTAGAGTTTGAGAATGTTTTTTCCAAAGGTTTCAACTTTGATAAATTAACCTTTTCTGGCAATATCAAAGATGGTGTCATGCGTAATGATGATTTTTATTTAAGCGGTTCCGCGGGGAAAATAATCGGTAATGGTTTAATTGACCTACCTAACCAAGAGACCAACTATCATTTCAGTTATAGCCCCGCAGTGACGTCGAGTTTGCCAGTATTGGCGGCCTTTGCCATTAACCCCTTAACCGGGGCCGCTGTATTGATGCTCACTAAATTGTTAGAGCCCGTTGTGGACACGATTATTCGTGTTGATTTTAGTGTTAAGGGTGATTTAAGCAATCCGGAAGTCAAATTAGTGAATAGACAACGCGCTCAGATAACGCTAGAAAATAGCGAGGTATTACAACAGATGACTGAACAGAAAAGGGGGCATAGAAATGACTAAAATGAGCACTAATATTTCGGCACTGCAACTGATAAGTAGTCGCCTACCTGAGTATAATATCAGTGCGGTAAAGACCTTGTTATCGAACTTATCACCACAGCAAGATCAATTGGTTTTGTTACCGGAAGATGCACTCTGTTTTGCGACAAAAAATGATTATATGGCATTGGCAGAACCCTTAGGCAATGGCCCTTACCAAAATCAACTTGCAAATTTAGCGAAACGATATTGCTGTTATTTAGTGTGTGGTAGTTTTCCTACAAAAAATAAAGGCGACGAGAAGATACATAGTACTAGCTTGGTTTTTTCTCCTCAGGGGAAACTCATTAGCTATTATCATAAAATACATTTATTCGATGCTATGGTTGATGATAAACAAGCAATTTATAAAGAATCGGATACTTTTATCGCTGGGCAAGCATTGCAACTTTTTGACTGGAAAACGGCGCAAGGTACTTATAAAGTAGGGCTTGCTATCTGTTATGACTTACGTTTTCCAGGACTCTTTCAATCGTTACGTGCTCAGGGTGCAGATATATTGTTATTACCCGCTGCTTTTACACAGGTAACGGGAGATGCGCACTGGTTACCACTGCTACAGGCGCGTGCAATCGAGAACCAATGTTATGTTGTGGCGGCCAATCAAGGTGGTCTACATGACAATGGTAAAAAAACCTTCGGGCATTCTATGGTCATCTCCCCGTGGGGAACCGTTTTAGATAAAGTTGAGATGGGCGCGGGTTTTGTTTGTGCTCCTTTTTCTAAAGTGGCGATAGATAAACTGCGAGCTAGCATGCCAGTTATGATACACAACCGCTTTACTAGCGTTTTAAAATAAAGGAAAGTATATGTCTTTTGAACAAGTTTGTGAGCGCTTTTTAGGCCCTGCACAATTATCCCTTTCAGACTTACAATCGCAACTTGGGCGACTCTGTAGTCCTGCCATCGATTATGCTGATTTTTACTTTCAATCCAGCCGTCATGAGTCATGGGTATTAGAGGATGGTATTGTCAAAGAGGGAAGTTATAATATTGATAAAGGTGTGGGTATTCGCGCTGTTTCGGGGGAGAAAACTGGGTTTGCTTATGCTGATCAAATATCTGCAAAGTCATTAACTGAAGCATCAAACGCTGCCCGTAGTATTGTTAAAAGTGGGCAAGAACGGCAAATAAAACTCATATTGCCTAGCGATAATAAAAAAGTATATGGCGACTCTGATCCGCTTAGCAGCTTAACACAAGATAAAAAAATAGCGTTACTGAAAGAGGTTGACCTCTTTGCACGTGCACTCGATCCTTCTGTCTGTGAAGTGACTGTTTCCTTGAACGCCGTTTATGAAGAAATTTTAGTGGCGGCCAGTGATGGTACATTAGCGACGGATATTCGCCCGTTAGTACGATTTAGTTGTTCTGTACTGATTGAAAAAAAGGGTAAACGTGAACACGGTAGTGCAGGTGGGGGAGGGCGTTTTGACCTTGATTATTTCACCGCTAGCAAAGAGGGTGAAATCAAAGCATTTTCCTATGCACGCGCGGCAGTACGTCAAGCACTCATTAATATTGATGCGATTGATGCACCAGCGGGCTCTATGCCGGTTATTATCGGTGCGGGTTGGCCCGGTGTGTTATTACATGAAGCCGTTGGGCACGGTTTAGAAGGAGATTTTAATCGTAAAGGCTCTTCTGCTTATAGTGGCAAAATAGGTGATCAGGTGACCTCGAAGCATTGTACCATTATTGATGATGGTAGCCTTCAAGATCGTCGTGGGTCTATTAACATCGACGACGAAGGGACTCCCGGGCAGCGTAATGTACTGATTGAAAATGGTATTTTAAAAGGTTATATGCAAGATAAGCTAAACGCACGCTTAATGGGCGTTGCACCCACGGGTAATGGTCGACGCGAATCTTATGCTCACCTGCCGTTACCACGTATGACCAATACTTTTATGCTCAACGGTGAATATCATCATGAGGAGCTAATCAGTAGCGTTAAAAAAGGTCTTTACGCGCCGAATTTTGGCGGTGGTCAAGTGGATATTACTTCGGGAAAATTTGTATTTTCAGCATCAGAGGCTTATCTGATTGAAGAGGGTAAAATAACCGCACCAATAAAAGGTGCGACATTAATTGGTAATGGCTTTGATGCAATGCAACAGATTTCAATGGTGGCTAATAATATGAAGCTGGATCCGGGTGTAGGCGTTTGTGGTAAAGAGGGACAAAGTATACCTGTAGGTGTTGGGCAACCCTCCGTTAAAATTGATCAATTGACTGTTGGAGGTACCCGTTAATTTTATCTTTATTAATAATTGACTATTTATCTTAATTAAAGGGTCAATTATTACATAGGAAAAAATTAGCGATATCAAGCACGCAACCGAGTGCAACGCTTTTAGCGAGCCACAATGCTCATAGTTTGGTGGATGGTTATGCCGTCAAGATGCCTTGTTTGGCGTTCCCTCAGGCACAACAGCCACTTTAAAACTTTTGATCATGTCGATATTTATTATGACTAAGTGATTCTTCTTTATTGACATAAATTGAAATGAAATTATAAAGAAACTAAACAAACTGGTTTAAGGTAAGCGAATAATTCTTTTGCTGCCTTTGCGGGTTTCTCTGTCTTTTTCTCTTTATTTGCTTGGCGCACTAATTGGCGTAATTTTTGGCGTTCTAGAACAGGAAAACGTGCCAGTACTTCATTAATTTTTTCATCACCTTGTTCAACCAACTCATCGCGTAATTTTTCTAAACGAAGTGCCGCATGGGTTAATTGTTGGTGTTTGTTATTAAGCTTATCAATCGCGGTGCGAATAGCATCACAGTCTTCATTACGTAATACTTTACCGATATATTGAATTTGACGGCGTAAGGCTTCATTTTTATCCATGATTTTATGGGCAACAGAGATCGCATGAAACAAGAGTTCACTCCCCGGGATTTGGGCCAGTTGTTTTTTACTTAATGCGACTAATTCACGTCCAATTAGTTTTAGTGCATCCGCTTCTCGTTTGATTTGTGTTTTACTGATTTCTTCTTCTTCGATTACTTCTACTTTTTTATTCATAATATTTTATCGTTACAGATTAAAGGGGAATGATACCCGTGATTATTGAGGGTGCAAAACTCAGCAAGTCGTGAGGTTAGCATACTCTGGGCAAAAAACGGAAGGTATAACTGCTTCAATTTATGCTTTATAACAACGAAGATACTGAGCGCACGACTTGCCTCGGTATTGAGTCGAGACAGAATGAAGCATCTTGATTGCTAACGGGTATAGTTGCAGTATACGTGTTATTCTTCCTGTTTCTAAATTTAATTTATGTTACTGGTATTTGATTATGATTGAACAAAAACAACAACTCGAAAATGCAGTTAATGAAGCGCTCATTATTGCTAAAAAATTAGGTGTTGATGAAGCGGAAGTTGCTCTTGGAAAAACATCTGGTAGTGCTGTTAACACCCGTTTGGGTGAAGTTGAAAATGTTGAATTTAATCTTGATGGTGCAATGGGTATTAGTGTTTATGTCGATCAATGCAAAGGCAGTGCATCTACCTCTGATTTAAGCCCTGATGCGATTGCAGCGACGGTCAAAGCTGCTGTGGACATTGCAAAGTATACCAGCCCAGATCCCTTTTCTGGCTTATTAGATAAAGATTTATTAGAAATGGCACCAATAGACTTAGATCTTTACCACCCATGTGACGCGAATACCGATCAGTTACTCAGTTTAGCGAAAGAGTGTGAAGACCTCGCTTTAAACAGTGATAAACGCATTGTAAATTCAGATGGTGCTTGTGTTAATAGCCACTCCAGTCTACGCGTATACGGTAATACTAACGGCTTTTTACACAGTTATGCGAGTAGTCGTCACAGTCTAAGTTGTGTGTTAATTGCACAGCAAGGTGAAGATATGCAACGTGATTACAGCTATACTAGCGGTCGAGATATGGCGGATCTGTTCAGTGCACAATGGGTCGCTGATGAAGTAGTGAAACGTACGCTTGCTCGATTAGGCGCTCAAAAATTAAAGACTCAAGAAGCCCCTATTCTTTTTTCCCCTGAAGTAGCAAGTGGATTATTTGGTCATTTAGTGAGCGCAATTAGTGGTGCCAGTCTCTATAAAAAATCGACTTTTTTATTAGATAGCTTAGACACGCAAATTTTTCCTAATTGGATGCATATTTCTGAGCAACCACATATTGTAAAAGGCATTGCTAGCTCTCCGTATGATCAGGAAGGAGGCCAAACCATCGATCGTAATATTATTGATCAAGGTATTTTACAAACCTATCTGTTAACCGGTTACGCAGCCCGTAAATTAAAAATGAAAAGCACTGGCCATACCGGAGGCATTCATAATTGGTTTGTTAAATCAACTGGTTTAGATTTAGCGGGATTATTTAAAGAGATGGGGAGTGGTTTTTTTGTCACAGAATTAATGGGGCAGGGGGTTAATATGGTCACCGGTGATTACTCTCGCGGTGCATCAGGTTTTTGGATTGAAAATGGTGTTATCGCTTATCCTGTTCATGAGGTAACCATTGCGGGTAATTTAAAAGAGATGTTTATGGGTATTGAAGCGGTGGGGTCAGATGTTGATCCACGTAGTAGTTTAAAAACGGGCTCTATTTTAATTAATAAAATGAAAATAGCAGGCGCATAATACACTTATTTCAACTTAAACGTTACGCTGGTTATCATTGGCGTTACGTCCTCTTACTTTTAGCGACGCCTTAAATCGATTAATGCCCATCCCGTGACGGGCACATATCCTGACATAAATCTGTTCATATTACTGTCTTTAAGGAACCATTCTAGCGATTTTTTTGGTGTACAATAAAAGCACTCGTGTAGTCCTTTTGTAATTTTGCTAATAATGCTTGTGCCTGATTTTCACTACTAAAGGGTCCTAAGCGTAGGCGATAGTTGCTTTTCTCTTTAACGGATGTATGTTTTACTTGATATTTTTCACTGAGCTGTTTGCCCAGTTGTTGCGCTTTACTTTCTTGTGAAGTCACTAAATATTGCACATAAAAATACCCGTTTAAATAATCATCTTGGTAGCTGTTTTGATCTTCTGAAAAATGAATAAGTTCTAATTTCACCTGTGCGGTACCCGATTTTATAAAATCCAGTTTATAGGCTGCTACATAGGAAAGATCAATGATACGTCCTTCATGGAAGGGTCCGCGATCATTAACTCGTACGATCACGGTTTTATTATTTTCAAGATTAGTGACTTTAACATAACTGGGTAAGGGTAAGTTTTTATGGGCCGCACTCATTGCGTACATATCGTAGCGTTCACCATTTGAGGTTAAGTGACCATGGAATTTATTACCATACCAAGAGGCATTACCTTGCTCTGAAAACTCGCTAACCTCAGTGAAAACCTTATAATCGATACCTCGTACACGATAGTTTTTATTGCCACCACGTGAATAGGGTTCATAGCGGGGGACGGCATCCTCAATGTGGGTTAAAGGAGGAATGTCATCGCCTTGATGATCATTATCATATTGATAACGATCTGAACTACAGCCAACGATTAAAGTTAATAGTGTTAAGCAGGCAAAAATATAAGTTTGTTTCTTCATGTTCGCTCTTCGTGAATAATTATTTTTTATTAAAACGTTTATGAGTACTGAATGACATCAGCACACCAAAACCTGCAAGCAGAGTGACGATAGAAGTCCCCCCATAACTTATCAATGCAAGTGGCACACCAACCACAGGTAATAAACCACTGACCATGCCTATATTTACAAAGATATAGACAAAGAAAGTTAGAATAATGCTACCCGCAACGAGTTTAGTAAAGGCATCCTGTGCTTGATTTGCTATCCATAAGCCACGACCAATAATAAAAAGGTAGAGTGTTAACAAAAGTAAAATTCCCATAAAACCAAATTCTTCAGAATAAACCGAAAAAATAAAATCGGTATGGCGTTCAGGTAAAAACTCTAGCTGAGATTGCGTTCCCTGAAACCAACCTTTTCCCCAGACACCTCCGGAGCCAATGGCTATTTTAGATTGAATAATATGGTAACCCGCTCCGAGAGGATCTGCCTCCGGATTAAATAACGTCATTACTCGGCTTCGTTGGTAATCATACATCAGATAAAACCACAATATCGGCGCAAAAGCGATGACCATTCCAAGTGCGATAACAATATAGAACCATGATATGCCAGAAAGAAACAACACAAATATTCCCGAAGAGGCAACCAGAATGGAGGTCCCTAAATCAGGCTGTTTGGCAATCAAAAGGGTGGGGATAATCACAATTAATAATGCGATAGCTCCCTGTTTCAAACGTATCGGGAGTGTGTGTTGGCTAATATAATAAGCGACACCAAAAGGCATGATCAGTTTCATTATTTCTGAAGGTTGAAACTTGGTAAAACCGAGATCTAACCAACGTTGTGCACCTTTTCCCGTATGACCAATAATTAATACTGCAACGAGTAACAGTACACAGAGGATAAAAACAATCGGGGCCCAACGTTGGTAGACATCAGGAGGGATCTGCGCCATCACTATCATGACAAAAATCGCAATGGCGAGCCTTATTATTTGCGGTACGACCCAATCAGGAGACACCGAATAAAGTGTGATAAGACTTAATGTCATTAAACAAAAAATACCCAGTAATAACCACGGATCGATATGTAAACGATAGAATATATTTTTTTGTACACGGGTACTAATCATTCGAATTTTCCAATAATGTTTTCACTTTTATGTTGTTAAAGTATTCATCAAAGAGTGCGCGTATGACAGGAGCTGCATTAGAGCTTCCTCCTCCGGCATTTTCTAAAATCACGGAGGCTACAATTTCAGGTGATTCATAGGGCGCATAGGCAACAAACATGGCATTATCGCGATGACGTTCAGAAATTTTTTCTGCGTCGTATTCTTCATCTTCTTTCATATTGATGACCTGTGCCGTACCTGATTTACCTGCCACGGTATAGGTGGTATTTGTAAAAGCACGGTGTGCGGTACCGGTTCTTTTACTGGTGACACCATGCATTGCTTCTAAGGCAATATCCCAGTAATGATCATTATTTAATACAATGGGTGCAGATTTCTCTACCGGGGGAGGAAAAACACCCCCGTCAGAAATAATAGACTGTAAAATATGGGGCACAATCACCTCCCCTCTTCTTGCTAAAATAGCGGTTGCTTGGGTCAGTTGGATAGGGGTTACTGTCCAATAACCTTGGCCAATACCAATTGAGATGGTATCACCATCATACCAAGGTGCATTATAGCGTTCACGCTTCCACTCTCGAGAGGGCATGATCGCTTTTGTTTCTTCATTCAGATCTAGCCCGCTATAGTTCCCAAAACCAAACTTTTTCATAAAGGGATGGATTCTATCGATACCAATGTTATAAGACGCTTCATAGAAGAAAGTATCACAACTTTGCTCGATGGCATGATTTACATCGACGTTTCCATGGCCCCAACGGCGCCAATCACGAAAACGTCGTTTACTGCCAGGGACAACCCACCATCCAGGATCGTAAATAGTTGTATGCTCGGTGATCACTTTGGTATTTAAAGCGAGTAGTGCCATTTGCGGTTTAATGGTTGAAGCGGGTGGATAACGCCCTTGTGTGGCACGATTGATAAGTGGTCTATCTTTGGAATTTAGAAGTTTGTCATATTCTTTAAAGCTGATCCCTTGCACAAATAGATTTGGATTGTAACTTGGATTAGAAATAAGCGTTAAAATGCCACCACTGCGAGTATCCATTACAATCACGCTACCACGGGTATTACCGAGCAGTTCTTGTGCTTTAAGCTGCAGTTGAATATCAATATTGAGCTTAATATCTTTACCGGGCACGGGAGGAATAAAACTAAGTACCCGAATTACTTTTCCCCAACTATCGACTTCTACTTGGCGTTGTCCTGGCTGACCATGTAATATTTGTTCATAGTATTTTTCGATACCGAGCTTACCAATATAATTAGTCCCCCGGTAACGGGCTGTTTCGCCTAGCTTTTCAATGCGTTTTAAATCTTTACTATTAATTTTTGCGATATAACCTAGCACATGGGTAAAGGCATCACCAAAAGGGTAGAAACGTTTTAGGTTAGCTTGAATTGAAAAACCTTTGAAACGATGCTGGTTGACGGTGAACAGCGCAACTTCTTTATTGCTTAATTGATCGAGTAATAAAATAGGCTTAAAAGATCGTGCATAGCGGTTACGACTATAAAAACGCTCTACTTCTTGATCGCTGATGTATAATATATCACGTAATTTTTCTATTTTATCTTTTAGGTTTTTGGTTTTTTTTACTACTACTTGTAAGCTATATACTGGTCTATTTTCTGCTAAAATGATGTCGTTTCTATCGTAGATAAGGCCTCGATTTGGAGGGATAGTTTGTACTTTAATACGATTGTCATTAGAGCGTGTTTGGAAACTTTCAAAGGATGTGATTTGCAAGTAATAAAGGTTGGTAATTAAGAGACCAATGGCAATAATAATGGCGATAAAAACCACTAAGGTACGGCGCATAAAAAGAGCCGATTCAGCAGAGTGATTACGTATATTAATGCGTTTTTTCACCAAAAATTACTCGCGATGGTAGGGGTGATTAATGGTTAATGTATAAGCACGGTATAATCCTTCAGCAACAATAATACGTACTAAAGGATGGGGCAATGTGAGCGCGGAAAGTGACCAACGTTGCTCTGATTGCGCAATACATTCAGGTGCAAGGCCTTCTGGTCCGCCGATCAGTAAACTAATATTACGGCCATCTAATTGCCATTTTTTCATCTCACTGGCTAATTGCGCTGTTGTCCATGCTTTACCGGTGACTTCAAGGGTGACAATTTTATTACCTTTAGGAATCGCCGCTAATGTCAGCTCTCCCTCTTTTTTTAAAATGCGTTTTATATCTGCATTTTTGCTCCGCTTTCCAGCATTGATTTCAAGCAACTCAAGTTGCATCTCTTTGGGAAAGCGTCGTGCATACTCTTGATATCCTTTTTCAACCCAGTCGGGCATTTTTGTGCCGACTGCGATTAACTGAATTTTCATTAAAGCGAGTGTCCCCAGAGCTTTTCAAGGTCGTAGAATTGGCGGGTTTCATCTTGCATTACATGTAATACAACATTGCCTAAATCAACTAATACCCATTCACTGCCTTCTAATCCTTCAACACCAATGGGTGGTTCACCAGCACGTTTAGCGTGTAGAGCAGTTTGCTCTGCAATTGAGCGCACATGACGTTTTGAATTACCTGTACAGATAATCATCGTATCGGTTACATCAGAGGTGCCCGCTACATCAATAATAATGATGTCTTTGGCTTTCATATCTTCGATTTGTGTTACTACAAATGCTTTTAATTCTTGGTCTAACAAAGGTCGATCCTTTTTAAATAAAACAGCTAATCTCAAATTATATCACGTTCATGGTATTTATTACCATTGTTGACAATAAATTCATTAATTTAATGCACTTTCATCTCACTATCTTACTATTCACTAATTTAGAACAACTAGATCATGTTTTTGTGATTTATATCATTAAAATAAAAGATCCTTTGCTTGCAAAAAAACTGCACTTTATTAAACTTCCAGATCTATTGTGGTAAAAAGTGTCTAAAAGTGGATCTTTTTACCTTAAATTGTCTTAAAAGATAATAAAAGTGCAATATTTCTTATTCAAATTAGGGCTTACTGGTCATGTTACGTAGTGCAAATGCTATCAATATTGATACCAAAGGAAGGATCGCCATGCCAACACGATATCGTGATGCGTTGCTGGAATCCTGCCAAGGGCAATTTGTGTGCACTATTGATCTACAATCCCCCTGTTTATTGCTCTATCCATTAAATGAATGGTTAGTGATAGAGAAAAAATTAAGTACGTTATCTAGTACCAATGCAATTGAACGTCGTGTGCAACGTTTGATTCTAGGTTATGCAACAGAAACGGAGCTTGATAAAGGTGGACGGTTACTGATTGCTCCAACACTAAGAAAGCACGCAAAATTACAAAAAAAAGTGATGCTAGTGGGCCAGTTTAATAAGTTTGAACTGTGGGATGAAGATATGTGGCAGCGACAAGTTGAAGCTGATCTACTCGAAGGTTTACCCTCTGGTGACCAATTAACAGAAAGTTTAAAAGGATTCTCACTGTAATGTCAGAACATATCACGGTTTTATTAGATGAAGCTGTTAACGGTTTAGCGCTTAAAGAAAAGGGTATTTATGTTGATGGTACCTTTGGACGCGGTGGGCATTCTCGTTATATTTTAGACCGTTTAGGTGAAAAGGGCCGTTTGATTGCGATTGACAGGGATCCTCGTGCTATCGCGGTAGGCGAAGAGTTAATGAAAATAGACCCGCGCTTTACTATTATTCATGGGCCCTTTTCTGGGCTTGCTGAGTACATTAAAGCACTCGGATTATCAGGCAAGATTGATGGCGTTTTACTGGATCTTGGTGTTTCATCACCGCAGCTTGATGATGCCGAACGCGGTTTTAGTTTTATGCGTGATGGCCCATTAGATATGCGCATGGATCCAACTTCTGGCATTAGTGCTGCAGACTGGTTAGCGAAAGCAGATGTTGAGGATATTGGCTGGGTATTAAAGACCTTTGGTGAAGAAAGATTTGCATACCGTATTGCACGTGCGATTGTCGCTGATCGTGCCGAAACACCTTTTTTACGTACTTTGGATCTCGCTAAGCTGATTGAACGACTTTGTCCTAAACGTGAAAAGAAAAAACACCCTGCAACACGTAGTTTTCAAGCCATTCGTATTTACGTTAACAGTGAGCTTGAAGAAATTCATAAAGTTTTAGATGGCGCCTTAGATATTCTTGCTATTAACGGACAACTTTCTGTGATTAGTTTTCATTCTCTGGAAGATCGCATTGTAAAACGTTTTATTCGTAAACAAGAGAAAGGGCGTGAATATCCTCCTGGTTTACCGTTGACAGATGCACAAATGCAGTCAGGTAAAACATTGAAAGCGATTGGGAAAGCATTAAAGCCAAGTGCATCTGAAGTCAATGATAACTCACGCGCTCGTAGCTCTGTATTACGTATTGCGAAGAAAATAGCACAGCCAGAGAATCAATAATTGAGTGCGTTACGCAATAATTTATTATTACTGATCCTCGCGGATTTACGCCGTTATTTTATGGTGGTGGTGTTGGCGATGTTATTACTGATCAGTGCCTTTTATAATATTTATATTACCCATGAAACCCGTAAGTTAGCGACTGAAAAAGATCATTTGGCACAAAAAAAAGATAACTTAATGAGCGAATGGCAAAACTTACTGATTGAAGTGCACACCTTAGATGAGCACAGCCGAATTAGGCATATTGCCAAAACAAAGCTTTTGATGTCACAACCGACAAAAGATAACAGCGTATTAGTGGAAATACCATAAAGATGAAACGGATTCATAATAAGAGAAGAACAGCTAAAAAAACGCACCCTAGAAAAATTTATCATGCTTTTTCCTCATGGCGCTTTCTTTTTGTGTCGATTGCAATTGGCGTGATTGCGGTGACACTGATTGGTCGTCTGGCTTTTATTCAAGTAATTGAGCCTGAATACCTTACTCAAGAGGCTGATAAACGTAGTTTACGTATTACAAAATCTGTCACTCATCGAGGTAATATTTCCGATCGGCATGGCGAAGAGCTTGCTATTAGTGTGCCAGCTTACGCGATATGGGTTGATCCTAAAGCCGTGAAAGCCGCCTATGCTTTTAATGATGAGCAATGGCAAGCAAGTGCTTATGAAAGTAGCCGTACGGGTCTAATAAGATATAAGAAGAAAAAATTCTTTGAATCTAAAAAATGGTCTGCATTAGCAGAAGTTTTGGATCTTAAAATTGACCAACTGGTTAAAATAATAGCGCGACCTCGGGCCCGTTTTGTTTATCTTAAACGTCAAGTTAATCGCCCCATTGTTGACTATATTAAACAACTTAAACTAGCAGGTATTGCTAATCAGTTAGAATCTCATCGTTATTATCCGACCGGTGAAATCAATGCCAATATTATTGGTTTAACAGATCTTGATGCTCAGGGTATTGAGGGCATTGAGAAAAGTTATAATAGTTTCTTGCAAGGGCAAACGGGTACAAATCGTGTACGTAAAGACAGGTTGGGTAATGTCATTGATTACATTGAAGTTTTAAAAGAGAAAAAAGCAGCTGGAAATTTACAACTGAGTATCGACCAACGTATTCAAGCCGTTGCTTATAGTGAACTTAAACGAGCGGTAAAAATCAATCATGCTACATCCGGTTCTGTGGTGGTCATTGATGTCAATACTGGGGAGATTTATGCGATGGCCAATTTCCCCTCATTTAACCCCAATGATCGCAGCCAGTATCAACCTTACAAATTAAGAAACCGTGCGATCACAGATACCTTTGAACCGGGTTCAACGGTCAAACCACTGGTTATTGCCAGCGCCCTCATTTATAAAAAAGCCGATATTAATGAAGTCATTGATACTTCACCTGGCTGGATGAATATTGGTGGACGTCGCGTGCGAGATGGTAGAAACCTCGGTAAAATGGATCTTGCTATGATCCTAAAAAAATCCAGTAATATTGGGGTCACTAAGCTAGCATTGCGTTTAAAACCAGAGCAATTACAACAAACATTTGCTGACTTTGGCATGGGTAACGATACGGGTATTGGACTGATTGGTGAGAGTGTCGGACGTTTGCCTGTTCGTCATCGCTGGTCGGAGTTTGAGCTTGCGACCCTGTCTTTTGGTTACGGTATCACCGCAACAACGCTACAACTTGCAAAAGCTTACGCTATTTTAGGCAGTGGCGGTAAAGATTATCCGCTGTCTATTTTAAAAATAGACAACCCTGGCGAAGGTGAGCAAGTTATCCCAAGGAATATTGCCTTGCAAGTGGTGCATATGATGGAAGGTGTTGCTAAAAAAGGGGGAACGGCAAAAAAAGCACGTGTTGAAGGTTATCGCATTGCAGGTAAAACCGGTACGTCTCGTAAAGCAGAAGCAGGCGGTTATGGTGATGATTATGTCTCTATTTTTGCCGGTCTTGCGCCTGCAACTAACCCTAAATTTTCGATTGTAGTGATGATAAATGAACCACAAGGGGATCGCTATTATGCCGGGGATGTGGCCGCGCCAGTTTTCTCTTCAGTGATGCAAAGTGCACTATTGTTAACCCACATTCCCCCAGATGATGAGAATACTCGTTATACTTTTCTGGAGCAATTAAAGGATGCCAACTGATATTTATATATTAAGCGTACTATTAAAACCATGGTTAATACTCTCCCATTTGGATGACTTAAGGGTTTCTGGTTTGACACTTGATAGTCGTAATGTGAAAAAAAATGATCTATTTGTTGCGTTACAAGGAAGCAAATTAGATGGACGCCAATTTATCAGTAAAGCCATTCAATCCGGCGCAGGGGCGGTTTTATCAGAAACCACAGACACACTTCAACATGGCAACATGACAAAACAAGATGGAGTGGTGATTATCCATTTTTATCAACTTGCTAAAATACTCAGTGAACTCGCTTATCATTTCTACTTTCCAAACATGGATTGCCATAAAGTGATTGCCATAACAGGCACCAATGGTAAAACCACCATCGCGACATTATTAGCCAATAGCTTAAGCTTATTAAATTATAAAAGTGCGCAAATGGGCACCATTGGTAATGGTATATTTGGTCAATTAACAACGAGTTTAAATACCACATTAGATCCCTTGTCCATCTTTTCTTGTCTTAAGGATTATCAATGCCAGGGAGCACAATATACGTTAATGGAAGTTTCATCACATGGATTGGTGCAGGGCAGGGTCAGCGCGTTACCCTTTCATAGTGCTATTTTTACTAATTTAACGCGTGACCACCTTGATTATCATGGCACTTTGCACGAGTATGCTTTGGCTAAAAAAATACTATTTGATGAGTTTCCTTTGCAACAACGTATTATTAATTTAGATGATGAGATAGGCAAAGAGTGGCTCGATAATTATGGTGACGCGATTAGTTACAGCGCAACGGGGAAAAAGCGCGCTTCTCATCGTTATCTTGCGGTAACAAATGTGCACTATTTAGCACAAGGATTATCTTTTGATTTTGAATCATCGTGGGGAAACGGGAGGATATTAGCGCCATTTTACGGTGATTTTAATGTTGCTAATTTAGCGGCTGTTATTACCCAATTGCTCGCTGACGATATCAGTATTAGTGAGATTAAAAGAGTCATTACCTTGTTAGATACCGTTGCTGGGCGCATGGAACAATATTATTTCCCGATACAACAAGTCACCTTTGTTGTTGATTATGCACATACACCCGATGCATTAGAAAAAGCATTAATCGCCCTTAAAAAACACACAAAAAAGGGCCGTTTAATCTGTGTTTTTGGTTGTGGTGGAGAGAGAGACAAAGGAAAGCGCAAGGAAATGGCAAACGTTTCTGAGGTTTTTGCTGATAAGGTCATTTTAGTTGATGATAACCCCCGCACTGAGCCAGCCACGCTTATCATGCAAGATATATTAGCTGGTTTTAAGCAACCTGATAAGGTGGAGTGTATTCATGATAGGAAAAATGCTATCGAAGGACGATTAACAAACTGCCAACCACATGATGTTATTTTAGTCGCGGGTAAAGGCCATGAAGATTACCAGATTATTGGTACAAGACGCGTAGATTACAGTGATAGAGTGTTATTAGCATCGCTGCAATTATTAAATAAGAAGAAGACTAAGTTATGATTTCTCTCACTTTAGCTGAGATAGCATTGGCCACTGATGGCGAGTTGCTGAACTGCAATGATAAACAACAGGTGATTGATGAGGTTTGTACGGATACCCGTAATATTCGCAAAGGTTGCCTATTTATTGCCCTGCAAGGTGCCTCTTTTGATGCACATGATTTTTTATATAATGCCCAGCAAGCCGGTGCGCAAGCATTGCTTATAGGCAAAGAAAGTAACACTTTATTACCCTCTATTTTAGTGAAAGATACCCGTATTGCACTGGGATTATTAAGTGCTTTTGTAAAATCTAGAATATCTCACTTAAAATGTGTCGCAATCACTGGCAGTAACGGTAAAACCACCACTAAAGAAATGTTAAGTGCGATTTTAATGGCCTTTAGTGCTAACGATAATGCGGTATTAGCAACGGCGGGTAATTTTAATAACGATATTGGTTTACCACTTACCCTTTTACGCTTAACTGAGTCACATCGTTTCGCCGTGCTGGAGCTTGGCGCAAATCATCGCGGTGAAATTGCTTATACTGCAAACCTCGTAAAACCCGATATTGCTTTAATTAATAATGTTATGGCTGCTCACCTTGAAGGTTTTGGCAGTATTGAAGGTGTGGCTAAAACCAAGGGGGAAATTTGGTCAAGTTTAAGTAAAACGGGCACTGGTGTCGTTAATCTGGATGCAAAATTTTCAGATAACTACATTAACCAATTAAAAGAACAAAAAAATCAAGTTGTTACATTTTCTCAATGTGATATAAAGGCCTCTTTATTTAGCACGCATACTGAATATGACCGCTTAGGCTGTGCGACTTTTACCTTACATTATCAACAAAAAAGTGTACAAATATCCTTAAACCTTGCTGGTAAACACAATGTTAGCAACGCATTAGCTGCCGCCAGTATGGCGACCGCCTTAGGGTGTGATTTAACCTCTATTCGTCGTGGCCTTGAACAGTTAAATAACGTTGCTGGACGCGTTAATAGTCGTTTTGTTAATGAAAAATTACTGCTTATTGATGATACTTATAATGCTAATTCAGCATCATTAAAAGCAGCCATCGATATACTTACACAGTGTGCAGGTGAAAAAATATTGATTTTTGCGGAGATGGGCGAGTTGGGTAAATACAGTGAGCAAGAGCACTGCCTTGTTGGTGAATATGCTCGCCAAAAAGGCATTAACATATTATTAACCGTGGGCAAATTAACTCAATTTACTCATCAAACCTTTACAGAATTAGGTCAGCAAAGTGCATGGCACTTTGATGACAAAGATGCATTGAAACTTCACCTCGCATCTTACTTACAAAAAACCAGCAATAAAATGTTAACCATCTTAGTTAAAGGCTCTCGGAGCACTAAAATGGAAGAGATTGTTGCTTATATTGTTGCTTATATAGAAGCAAGCGAAAATAGGACAACCCCATGATAGTTTGGTTAGCAGAGCTTTTTTCAAGTCACTTTACATTTCTAAATGTATTGACTTATTTATCAGTCAGAATGGTGATGGCAGTATTAACAGCATTAGCATTTTCACTTTGGATTGGTCCTAAACTGATACGTTTTTTACAAAAAATGCAGATTGGCCAAGTAGTACGTGATGATGGCCCCGAATCACACTTTAGTAAAGCAGGCACTCCGACTATGGGAGGAGTGATGATCCTTGCTGCCATCACACTTTCAACGCTACTTTGGGCGCGCTTGGATAACCATTATGTGTGGGTTGTATTGCTGACCACGCTCGCATTTGGCGCGATTGGCTTTATGGATGATTATTTAAAAGTGGTGCGTAAACACCCCGATGGTTTGATTGCTCGTTGGAAATATTTTTGGCAATCGATCATTGCACTGGTATTGGCGGTTATTTTGATGTACACCGCTTCTCGCCCAGAGGAACTTACTTTGGTTGTGCCTTTCTTTAAAGAATATATGCCTTACTTAGGTTGGTTATTTATCCCATTGGTTTATTTTACAGTGGTAGGCAGCAGTAATGCGGTTAATTTAACCGATGGATTAGATGGTCTTGCTATCATGCCAACGGTCATGGTAGCCGCCGCTTTTGCATTAATTGCCTATTTAACCAGTCATGTTAATTATGCTCAGTATTTATATATTCCTTATATTCCCAAGGCCAGTGAACTGGTCATTATTTGTGGTACCACTGTGGGTGCTGGGCTTGGTTTCCTTTGGTTTAATACATACCCTGCACAAGTATTTATGGGTGATGTGGGCTCACTGGCATTAGGTGCATTATTAGGTGTGATTGCGATATTAGTCCGCCAAGAAGCATTATTGGTGATCATGGGTGGAATCTTTGTTGTTGAAACCTTGTCAGTTATTTTACAAGTGGGTTCATACAAAATGCGTAAACAACGTATCTTCCGTATGGCACCCATTCATCATCATTATGAGAAAAAAGGCTGGCCAGAGCCTCGTGTTATTGTGCGTTTTTGGATCATCACTATTGTAATGGTATTGATTGGTCTTGTTACTTTAAAAGTGCGTTAAGATGACTGACTTAAATGTTGCGGTATTAGGGCTGGGTATCACTGGATTGGCAACGGTTAATTACCTGCAACAATCGGGTTATCAAGTTTGTGTTTTTGATACACGAGACACTCCACCTGGCGAAGACAAATTAGCATCAGGCATTGATTTAATTAAAGGTGCATTCTGCGCCGAGCAATTAGCAAAATTTCCGTTGATTGTTGCAAGCCCAGGTATTGCGCTGGCAACACCTGCGTTACAATTTGCTATTGCTGCCGGTTGCCAGGTGATTGGTGATATTGAGCTGTTTGCCAAAAAGTTAAAAACACCTGCTTATCAACATGCTAAATGTGTCACTATTACAGGCTCTAACGGTAAAAGCACGGTCACCAGTTTATTAGGTGAGATGGCCAAACAAGCTGGTATTAAGGTCGCTGTTGGCGGCAATATTGGTATTCCTGCATTAGACTTATTATCGCCAGATATTGACTTATATATTTTAGAACTCTCTAGTTTTCAACTTGAAACAACATTATCGTTAGATGCAGATATCGCCACTATTTTAAATATCAGTGAAGATCATCTCGATAGATACAACTCTTACCAGCATTATATTGATAGCAAACAACGCATTTACGCGCAATCTAAAGTTGCACTCTTTAATAGTGAGGATAAACGCACTTTTCCAGAAAATAAAAAGCAATTAAAAAAGAGTTTTGGTTTTACTAATGCGCACTATCATATTGTTAGTGATAGCAATAATGAGCGATATTTAGCAAAAGGTGAGGAGCGATTATTCGCGGTAAAGGCACTAAAACTAAGCGGTCGGCATAACTGGTTAAATGCATTAGCCGCTATTGCACTCGGTGAAGCCGTTGCTTTAGCAATGCCCGCTATGTTAATGACATTAAGTTATTATTCGGGTCTCGAACATCGCTGTGAATTTGTCGCGCAAGCAAATGGTGTACGTTGGATCAATGATTCCAAAGCAACTAACATCGGTGCGACTCAAGCTGCTTTACAAGGTTTATCTGAATCGATTAGTGGTGATGTACACCTTATTTTAGGTGGCGAAGGAAAAGGCGCTGACTTTAATGAATTAGTGCCATTTTTGAATGCAGTAAATGGGCAAATTTGTATTTTTGGTGCAGATGCCCAAAAAATATACGCTGCGACGGTAAAGTCTACAGAAAAATCTAAAATTGTTGCAGACCTTCCCGCCGCCATTGCTCATCTTTTACAACACATTGGCAACGGTGATTTAGTTATTTTAAGCCCTGCCTGTGCCAGTTTAGATATGTATCCTAACTTTATGGCCCGTGGCGATCATTTTAAATCCCTGGTTAATGCGCTTATAGTGAGTACATTATAATGAATAAACTACGCGCATTGTTGTGCTTTCATGATAATAATCAAGCCTATGACAAACCCTTATTAGTGGTTGTGTTCGTGCTGATGTGTATTGGTATGGTGATTGTCGCCTCTGCCTCAATTCCCGAGGGAATTGCATTATCAGGTGATCCCTTTCGTTTTTTGAAACGGCAAGTTTTATATGTCTGTATCTGCTTAGTCTTTATCGGCGCGATTGTTAATGTACCTTTTTCATTTTGGTATGATCGACAAATTTTCATTTTATCAATATCGTTAATTGCTCTATTAGCCGTGTTATTGATTGGTGCGGAGGTAAATGGTTCGGTACGCTGGTTACGTTTAGGACCGATTAATGTGCAACCCTCTGAATTTTCAAAGCTCGCGATTGTACTTTTTTTAGCAAGTTATTTAGTGCGTCGTCAAGAGGAGGTGGTGGATACCATAAAAGGTTTTATCAAACCTCTGATTGTCTTGTCAATGTTCTCTATTTTACTGCTATTACAACCAGATTTAGGCTCTATAGTCGTTATTGTGGTGATGATGATGGGTATGTTGTTTATTGCCGATGCAAAGTTAATTAACTTTGTTGCCATTATTATCTCTTTACTGGCAGTGATAGTCATGCTGGTGGTGATGTCTCCTTATCGTATGGCTCGTGTGGTTGGATTTTTAGATCCTTGGGCGGATCCCTTTGGACGTAGTTATCAACTAACGCAATCATTGATGGCCTTTGGACGAGGTGGTTGGTTTGGTCAAGGTCTTGGAAATTCAGTACAAAAACTGGAGTATCTACCGGAAGCACATACTGATTTTATTATGTCTATTCTCGCGGAAGAACTTGGTTTCATTGGCGTGACGATTGTTATTATCTTAGAGTTCATGTTGGTTTATCGAGCATTTTCAATTGGTAAAAGAGCACTTGCATTAAAAACGCCCTTAGTTTTTGCGGGTTATGTGGCGATAGGTATTGCTATCTGGTTTTTCTTTCAAACTGCTGTCAACATCGGTGCTGCCTCGGGCATTGCACCAACCAAAGGACTGACGCTTCCTTTAGTCAGTTATGGTGGTTCAAGCCTGATATCGATTGCCATTGCCGTGGCATTGTTATTGCGTATTGATTTTGAAACACGGATGGCGGCTTCCCCCTTACGTTTTAAAAAAAGCGCTTTAAAAAAGAAAAAAATTGAGGGCTTAATCGATGCACCAAAATAAAACATTATTAGTGATGGCTGGTGGAACAGGGGGGCATGTTTTTCCTGGGCTTGCTGTTGCGGAACAGTTAAAAAAACAAGGTTGGAAGGTGAACTGGTTAGGCACAGCAGATCGTATGGAAGCGCAATTAGTGCCTGAGCATGGTTATGAAATAGACTTTATTGATATTGCTGGTGTGCGGGGTAATGGTATTAAGCGCTTATTAATGGCGCCCCTGCGTATTATCAAATCAATACTACAAGCGCGTCGTGTCTTAAAAAACAGAAAAGTCGATTTAGTGCTGGGCATGGGAGGCTTTGCAAGTGGACCTGGCGGTATTGCTGCATGGACACTCGGTATTCCTGTGCTTTTACATGAGCAAAATGCAGCCGCGGGAATAACCAATCGAATTTTAGCACTTTTTTCTAAAAAAATATTAATGGGTTTTGCAGGGGCTTTTGATCATAAAAAAGCTATTTTAGTGGGTAATCCGGTGCGCGAAAGTGTGATCGCGTTACCTGAAAAGATAATATCAGAAGCACATCTGCCTCTTAAAGTATTAGTCGTTGGTGGCAGTCTAGGTGCCAAGGTGTTAAATGACTTACTCCCCGAGGTGATAGCGCAATTTTCAGCTGAGGCCTTAATGGTTATGCATCAAACCGGTAAAGGACATTATCAACAGGTGAAAACACTTTACCAAAATAAAAATCTAAATGTTGATGTACAAGAATTTATCACGGATATGGATGCTGCATATGCATGGGCAGATATTATTATTTGTCGCGCGGGTGCGCTCACTGTCTCTGAGGTTGCAGTGGTAGGGCTACCCGCGATATTTATTCCTTTGCCACATGCCGTAGATGATCATCAAACAAAAAATGCGCAGGATCTCGTGAGTAGGGGAGGCGCTGTATTAATTCCTCAAAAACAGTTAAATAACAAAAAATTGAGTGATTATTTGCAAGCATTCAGCCAAAATAGACAGCAACTGATAGAAATGTCGAAACAAAGTAAAAAAGTAGCCATCACTGACGCCAGTAAACGGGTTGCTGATATCTGTTTACAGGTTATTAAGGCAAAACAATAAAAGCAAAAATTAGCATGTTAAATTGACGCTGCTTTATTAATTATTGAGGTGAATTACGGTATGTTTTCAGTGCCTAATGACTCATAAAAACAACAAGTGATCTATTAAATTATGGAAAAAATTGAACTCGCACAAATACGAAAAATGATCCCCGAAATGCGCCGTGTGAAACAGATTCATTTTGTAGGTATAGGTGGCGCTGGTATGGGAGGCATTGCCGAGGTATTAGCCTATGAAGGTTATAAAATTACTGGCTCTGATATTGCAGAAAATCCCGTCGTAAAGCGCTTACGTGCAATTGGTGCCAATATATTCATTGGTCACCAACAAGAAAATATTTATGGCGCTTCAGTGGTGGTCGTCTCTAGCGCTATTAATGCAAAAAATCCTGAATTATTAGCTGCCCAACAAGCACGTATTCCAGTGGTGCGCCGTGCTGAAATGCTCGCTGAATTGATGCGCTATCGACACGGTGTTGCCGTTGCGGGCACACATGGTAAAACTACTACGACAAGTTTAATTGCCAGTATTTATGGTCAAGCGGGTTTGGATCCTACCTTTATTATTGGTGGTTTATTGAATAGCGCGGGCACCAATGCCAAGTTAGGTCAAAGTCGCTATCTGATTGCAGAAGCGGATGAAAGTGATGCGTCTTTTTTACATCTTCAACCAATGGTCTCAGTGGTGACGAATATTGAAGCGGATCATATGGATACCTACCAAGGTGATTTTGAAATATTAAAAGATACCTTTGTTACTTTTGTTCAAAATTTACCTTTTTATGGCACTGCAGTCGTTTGTTTAGATGATGAGGTTGTTGAAGCGCTTATTCCCAAGTTTGCACGACAATGTGTGACCTATGGTTTCCACGACAAAGCCGATGTACGACTTTCTGATTTTAAACAAGTGAAACACCGCAGTGAATTTACGGTGCATCGTGTTAATCGTGATGATTTGAATATTCAGCTTAATCTACCGGGTAAGCATAATGCTTTAAATGCCGCCGCTGCCATTGCGGTTGCGATGGAAGATGAAATTGCTGATGACGCAATTTTACAAGCCTTTTCAGAGTTTCAGGGTATTGGCCGTCGTTTTGAGCAATACGGCGAATTTGAAAGTGGCAATGGCAAAGTCATGTTGGTTGATGATTATGGTCACCATCCGACAGAAGTACAGGCAACCATCAATGCAATACGTGAAGGATGGCCTGAAAAACGTTTAGTGATGGCATATCAACCTCATCGTTATACACGTACTCGTGATCTTTACGATGATTTCTCACACGTTTTAGGGCAAGTTGATCAACTGTTACTGTTAGATGTTTATGCTGCCGGTGAATCCCCCATCGCAGGTGCAGACAGTCGCTCTTTATGCCGTACTATTCGCCAACACAGTGGTAAAGAGCCTATTTTTGTTGCCTCTCCTGAACAGTTACCAGCCATGCTTGCGCAGGTTATTGGTGAGGGGGATATTGTATTAACACAGGGCGCGGGTAATATTGGTGCGGTGGTAAAAATATTGGCAGATTTAAAGTTAGATATTAATAAAATGAAACAAGTGGACGAGAAGTAATGACGATGGATTTTGGAAAGGTTGCGGTTTTGTTGGGAGGTCATAGCGCTGAACGAGCAGTGTCATTATTGTCTGGAAATGCGGTATTAAAAGCACTTATTGAGCAAGGCATTAATGCCATTGCGGTGGATCCAAAAATAGATGACCTTACCCTGCTGAAAAAGCAAGGTTTTGATCGTGCTTTTATCGCGTTACACGGTCGTGGTGGCGAAGATGGGGTGATTCAGGGATTTTTAACCACTCTGGGCATCCCATTTACGGGTTGTGATATTATCAGCTCCGCGATTGCTATGGATAAAGCGAAAACGAAACAGATTTGGCAACATTTACAATTACCGACAGCTAATCATCAAGTTATTATCAAAGAAAGCTTTGATGAAAGCGAATGTGCCTCTATAATGGCTAACCTATCGGGTGTTGTGATGGTAAAACCCATTAATGAAGGCTCAAGTATTGGTATGGCAAAGGTCAGTGATCCCGCTCAGTTAATGACGGCATTACAAAATGCTTTTAAATTTGACAACAAAGTATTAGTGGAGTCTTGGATAACGGGTCAAGAGTATACGGTTGCCATGTTAAATGGAGAAACACTACCGGCTATTCGTATGTTCACAGAAAATGAATTTTATGATTACCAAGCGAAGTATCAATCAACGAAGACACAATACTTTTGTCCCTGTGGCTTAGACGAAAATAAATTAGCGCAACTTAACCAAATTGCCAACCAAGCCTTTACCGCTATCGGCTGTAGTGGTTGGGGACGAGTTGATTTTATGTTAGATGAGTTGGGTAATTGGTATTTGCTTGAAGTGAACACTGTACCAGGTCTGACGCCAACAAGTTTAGTCCCTAAAGCGGCTAAACAGGCGGGTTATAGTTTTAATCGACTCGTGGTAGAAATTCTTAAACAGACATTGTAAGTAATACATTATGTGGGCAAAACTAAAACAGGTAAATTTTGCTAAGTGGGTAAGCGTACTTTTTTTTATTTCGCTTATTTATCTGTTGCAGTGGAGTTATGTTAGTCTAAAAAATTGGCTAACGGATGTGAAATCAGTGCCATTAAACGCACTTATTTTAACCGGCAATAATCGCCATGTTACCTTTGATAAAGTACGTGATGTTTTAATTAGGCAAGAAGATAGACTTAATTTCTTTACCGTTGAAATTGCACAGATTCAAAAAGAGTTAGAGGCGATGCCTTGGGTTTATTCCGTTTCAATCCGTAAGCGTTGGCCGGAAACCCTGAAAATACATATCGTCGAACAATCTATTGTTGCTGTATGGAATAATAAAGCGTTATTAAATCGCTTTGGTGAAATTGTGGAGATCTTACCCGCAGCAGGTAAGCACCCGTACGTTGAATTATATGGTAATGACGAGTTAGCAAATGATGTATTAATCATCTATAAAAAGTTACATCAGCTGTTAAAAGTAAGTGACTTTGATATCGCTTCTTTAGAAAGTGATCAAAGACAGTCCACTTCATTAACATTAAAAAATGGTCTGTTATTACGCTTAGGAAAAGAACAAAAACTGGATAGAGTTCAACTTTTTTTAACGGTTTATCCATTAATAAATGAAAAATATAATGTCAATAAGATCGACTATATTGATTTACGCTATGATACTGGCTTTGCGATAGGCTGGAAGAACGATAATCAGCTAATTAAATGATTTTTAAGGTATAATGAAGAGTATGGAAAATGATTACACCGTTGGGATAGATATTGGTAGCCATAAAGTTGTTATCTTGATTGGTGAGCTGTTGGAAAATGAACAGATTAACATTGTTGGCATTGGTGAATCTCCTTCAAAAGGAGTTGATAAAGGCGCGGTAACCGATTTAGATTCGGTTGTGATGGCAATCAAGAAAGCGTTAAAAGGTGCGGAAGAAATGGCTAATTGCCAAGTTTCTTCAGTGAACCTTTCTGTTTCAGGAACACATGTGGAATCATTAAATGTGTCTGGTACATGGGCAATTGATGATCATGAAGTAAAAAGTTTTGATATTGAAAGTGTCATACATAATGCACGTTCTATTAAATTACGTGATGATCAACGTCTCTTACATGTTATTCCACAGCAATATGCGATTGACTCTCAAAGTGGTATTAATAACCCACTCGGGTTATCTGGGGTTAAGTTAAAAGCGGATGTACATTTAATTACATGCCACAATGATTTGGTTAAAAATTTAGAAAAAGCGGTTGAACGTTGTGATTTACATGTTGATCAGCTTATTTTCGCTGGTGTTGCATCAAGCACTGCGATACTGAGCGAAGATGAAAAAAAACTGGGCGTTTGTGTGGTTGACATGGGCAGTGGTACTATGGATATATCAGTGTATATTGATGGTGCATTACGCCATAGCTGTGTACTTGGTTATGCTGGAAATTCGGTTACCAACGACCTCGCGATTGCATTTAGTGCACCACCAATTTCGGCAGAAGAGATAAAAATTAAGTATGGCAGTTTATCACGTGAGAATATTAGTCCCAATGAAGCCATTGATTTACCGAGTGTAGGGGGACGTGCTAGCCGTTCGTTAGAGCGTATTAACTTAGTCGATGTAATCGAGCCTCGCTACAGTGAGTTACTGGGGCTGGTTAGAAAGGAATTATATGCGTTAGGTTATGCCAAGGATGCAGATAGTTTAAAGCAACAACTGGCCGCCGGAATTGTGATAACAGGCGGTGGAGCACAAATAAAAGGGTTAGTTGAAGTTGCCGAACAGGTTTTTGATAAAATGCAAATTCGTGTTGGCTTACCACAAAATATGCAAGGATTAGCTGATGACATCACTTCTCCCATTTATTCAACTGCACTTGGATTATTACGCTACAAAAATGATGAATATAGCGAAGGCCAAGAAGAGCCTGATGAAAATCGTTTTAGTCATTTTTTAAATAAAGTAAAAAGTTGGATAAAAAAAGAATATTAATGGGCATCATCAATACCGATGGAGGCATATCATGTCTGATGATTTAAATAAAGTGGAAAAAAATCAAATGTTTGAAATAGTTGATGAAGAATACGAACAACAAGCTGTTATAAAAGTAGTTGGGGTCGGTGGTGGTGGCGGTAATGCAGTTAACCACATGATAGACCAAGGCTTAACGGGGGCTGAATTTATTGTGATGAATACAGATGCTCAGGCCTTACGTAAATCAAAAGCTGCTATTCGTTTACAACTTGGTGCAAGCATTACCAATGGTCTTGGTGCGGGTGCAAATCCGGAAATAGGTTATAAATCAGCTCTTGAAGACAAAGAGACTATCCGTGAACTGCTCACCGGGGCTGATGTCGTCTTTATCGCTGCTGGTATGGGTGGCGGTACGGGCACGGGTGCTTCACCTGTGGTTGCTGAAGTTGCTAAAGAGCTGGGCGCATTAACCATCGGTGTGGTGTCTAAACCGTCATTTTTTGAAGGTAAAAAACGCATCAATTATGCGACTCAAGGTATTACGCGATTATCTGAGCACATTGATTCACTGCTTATCATTCCTAATGATAAATTACAGAAATCGTTGCCTAAAGGGGTTACTTTTCTAGGGGCTTTAGAGGCTGCTAACGGTGTATTATACGATGCAGTATCGGGTTTCTCTGCCATTATAAATAACGAAGAAAGTACCATTAATATCGATTTTGCTGATGTACGCACTGTTATGACAGAAGCGGGTACAACGGCTGTCATGGGGATTGGTATCGCGTCGGGTGAAGAACGTGCTGAGGAAGCCGTTGAACAAGCAATCTCATGCCCATTACTTGAAGATGTTGATCTGTCTAATGCGCGTGGTGTGTTAGTGCACATTGTTGCCGGCATGGACTTTGCATGGGATGAATATGAAACGGTGGGGGATGCATTACGTGAATTTGCATCTGAAGACTCACAAATCATTATCGGTGTGACGGTGGATCCAACCATTGATACTGCCGACTTACATGTAACGGTTATTGTAACCGGTCTAGGAGAGCGTACATCTGATTTAACCGTTGTAAAAAATCCTACAGTTAAATCGGAAGCTGCCGATACAGTAGAAGTAGTAGTCGAAAAGGATGAAGCTATCACTGGGAAAAATGAGAAAGAGGCGGTGAAATCTGATTATTTAGATATTCCTGCTTTTCTACGTAAGCAATCAGATTAATGATAAATTGGGTTGTTAATCGTATTGTTTTTCTCTATTTGTGATGTAAGTTTCAAACTGATATAATACTAAAACTTCACTAAAAAATAGATAGCAAGGGGATACGATGATTAAACAAAGAACATTAAAGAAAAGTGTTAAATCAATTGGTATTGGTTTACATTCAGGAAATAAAGTAACGATAGAGTTGCATCCTGCACCCGCGAACACTGGTATTGTTTATCGTCGTATCGATCTTAACCCCATTGTTACTTTTAAATCGCATGCTAAAGCAGTACAAGAAACCTTATTATGTACTTGTTTGATCAATGATGATGGTCAAAAAATATCAACGGTTGAGCATCTTTCAGCAGCTCTTGCTGGTCTCGGTATCGATAATATTATTATTGATGTTGACGCCCCTGAAATTCCAATTATGGATGGCAGTGCAAGCCCTTTTGTTTTTCTTCTACAATCTGCTGGCATTGAAGAACTTAATGCCCCGAAAAAGTTTATTCGAGTGAAAAAAACCATTCGTGTGGAAGATAAAGCTGAAGGTAAATTTGCTGAATTACAACCATCAAATAATGGTTTTAGTTTGGATTTTAAAATCGATTTTGATCACCCTGTATTTGAAGGCCAAAATCAGCATATTAAAATGCAGTTCTCAGGCGAACTTTTTGTCAAAGAGATCAGTCGCGCAAGAACTTTTGGATTTATGAAAGGTATTGAGCAACTTCAAGCAAACAACCTTGCATTAGGTGCAAGTCTTGATAATGCCATAGGGTTAGATGAGTTTCGTGTATTAAACCCAGATGGTCTTCGTTATGAAGATGAATTTGTAAAACATAAAGTGTTAGATGCGATTGGCGATCTTTATCTTTCTGGTTATACAATTTTAGGCCATTTAAAAGCGTTTAAAACAGGTCATGCATTAAATAACAAACTGTTATGCGCATTACTTGACGATCAAGAAGCGTGGGAAATGGTTACGTTTGAAGAGCCTGTGACTGAATCACCAGTACAATATATCGAGCCAGTACTCGCTTTTTAAGATGAGCTAATACAATAAAAATAAAATCCTGCAATCTTGCGGGATTTTTTTTATTGTTTTTCGGGGGGGCTTTTTTTTGAATATTGGGCGAGTGATTGTAATGCTTTTTTAAGGTCTGGATCAGCATCTTCTGCGAGTGCTAAAAAGCTATCAGCAACATCAGCTGACATTCTTTTTGCCTGTTGTTTCACTCTGTTTTTATTTTTTTTAGGAAGCGTCTTGGATATTGATAAGCGTGGGTTTACTTTTATATTTACTTTCATTAATCCAGGGCACGCTTCCCGTAATACGCTGAGTAAATCATTACGCATAAATTGCAAGCGAACCATCCAATTCGCATCAGGTATTTCTATAAGCAAGCTCCCATTCTTTAAATTACCTAGGCGGCAGCCTGCTATATTATTTTTTTTCAAAAAGCTTTGTAGTAGACTATCCAGCTTAGTAAACTGAGGTTGGTTGTATTGTAACTCAGTTTTTTTCAGGAGTTGAGCAACGGTTTTTGGTTGGCGGCTTCTATTCATTTATATTTTCAATAGTGAATTCATAATTATGAGTATAACGGTAATTTATTCAGGAGAGGAACAAGATCATACTTTTTCTTTAACAAAAAATAGATTTCTATTAATTCCTTTACTTTTCATCATGTTATTTGTCATGATATCTTGGTTTATTCAGTCCTATTATAAAAATCAATTAGAAGAGTTCAAAAGGAATACCTTAAATGAGCAGAGTATTAGTCAAAATAAGTCTCTACAGCTTATTAAAAGGCAGAGTACTGAGCAATTAACCGTTTTGGGCGCTAAGATTGGCGAATTAGAAGCGCATAGTAAACTTTTATATATATTAACTGAGCGTTTAATTAAACAATCAAATCTGCCACAAGAAGAGTTTGATTTTGTTTCATTGTCAACCATGGCAGAAGGAGAGGACACTCAGAAAATTGCTGTTTTCCAGTCAAGCGCTATATCAAAACAGATTGAAAAACTTGATCGATCTCTGATAAAAAAAGAAAAACAGCTTAAACGCCTTGAAATCGTACTTAATAATCGCCATATCGGTGATCAGTTATACATTTCTGGGCGGCCCGTTAAAGGTAAAAATGCTTGGGTTTCATCCGCTTATGGTGCTCGAAAAGATCCCTTTACAGGAAAGTTAAAACAACACTTAGGTGTTGATATCGCAGGGGCTGCGGGTCTGCCATTAATTGCAACGGCCGCTGGTGTGGTGGTGCAATCAGGAAAAATAAGTGGCTACGGTTTAATGGTAGAAATACAACATGGCAATGGTCTTGCAACACGTTATGCACATGCCATCGAGTTAACGGTTAAAACGGGTGACGTCGTTGCTAAAGGGCAACAGGTAGCCGTGATGGGAACCTCCGGTCGTTCGACTGGGCCTCATATACATTACGAGGTATTAAAAAATGGTCGCCAAGTTGACCCTGAATATTACATTTACCGCATTGCGGGTTAGTTATATAAACAGACTTAATTTTAAAATAATGAGAAAAGTAAAATGATCACACAGCTAATAACAAAAATAATAGGCAGTCGTAACGACCGTTACTTAAAAAAACTTCGCAAGATCGTTGTTGAAATTAATAAATTAGAGCCACAAATGGAGGCGCTTTCAGACCTCGAACTGCAAGCTAAAACCGCCGAATTTAAACAGCGTGTTGAGTCTGGTGAAAGCTTAGATTCACTTCTTGTTGAAGCATTTGCGGTTGTACGTAGTGCATCAATGCGTGTCTTTGGCATGCGCCATTTTGACGTGCAATTAATTGGTGGCATGATTTTAAATGAAAACAAAATTGCTGAAATGCGTACTGGTGAAGGTAAAACATTAACGGCAACATTACCGGCTTATCTTAATGCTTTAGCTGGCAAAGGCGTGCATATTATTACCGTCAATGATTATTTAGCAAAACGTGACGCCCAATGGAATGCACAGCTATTTGAATTTTTAGGATTAACAATAGGTATTAATTTATCTGGTATGCAGGGGGCAGAAAAACATGAAGCCTATGCTGCGGATATTACCTACGGTACAAATAACGAGTTTGGTTTTGATTATCTGCGCGATAATATGGCTTTTGAGGCTGGTCAACGTGTCATGCGTCCTCTTTATTATGCAATCGTGGATGAGGTTGATTCGATATTGATTGATGAAGCGCGTACCCCTCTTATTATTTCTGGTCCAACCGATGGTGACGCTTCATTGTATACGGAACTAAATACGGTTATCCCGCTGTTAACTAAGCAAGATAAAGAAGATACTGAAGAGTACATCGGTGATGGTGATTACACTATTGATGAGAAAAGCAAACAGGTTTTATTGACCGAACGTGGTCAAGAGAAAGTTGAGGTCATTCTCCAAGAACGGGGTGTCTTAGCGCAAAATCAATCATTGTATTCTGCTTCAAGTATTAGCCTACTTCATCATACAAACGCCGCATTACGAGCGCATACCTTGTTTGAAAAAGATGTTGAATATATTGTTACTGCTGAAAATGAAATTGTTATTGTGGATGAACACACTGGGCGTACTATGCCGGGTCGTCGTTGGTCAGAAGGTCTACATCAAGCAATTGAAGCTAAAGAAGGGGTAAAAATTCAAAATGAAAACCAAACTTTAGCGTCGATTACATTCCAAAACTTCTTCCGTTTATATGAGAAATTAGCCGGGATGACGGGGACTGCGGATACTGAAGCTTTTGAATTTCAATCTATTTATGGATTAGAAACCATTGTTGTTCCAACCAATAAACCGATGGTTCGCCTTGATGGTGGAGACCTTGTTTATTTGACTGAAGTAGAAAAATATCAAGCCATTGTTAAAGATATTCAAGCCCGTATTGAGCGTCGCCAACCCGTACTTATCGGTACAGTATCGATTGAAAACTCTGAAGTTTTATCGAAATTGATGGAAAAAGAGAATATTAAACACAGCGTGTTAAACGCGAAGTTCCATGAAAAAGAAGCAGATATTATTGCTCAAGCGGGGGCATTAGGCTCGGTAACGATTGCGACCAATATGGCCGGTCGTGGTACCGATATTGTCTTAGGTGGCAACCTGCAAGCACGGTTGGATAAATTGGGTGATATTTCTGATGCCGAAAAAGAAGCAGAAACATTAAAATGGCAAGAAGGGCATAAAAAAGTGCTCGAAGCGGGTGGTTTATATATCATCGGTACTGAACGCCATGAATCTCGCCGAATTGATAATCAACTACGAGGTCGTGCGGGTCGTCAGGGTGATGCGGGCGAGAGCCGTTTTTACTTGTCGATGGAAGATTCTCTGATGCGTATTTTCGCCTCTGAAAAAGTATCTAACATGATGAAAAAATTAGGCATGGAAGATGGTGAAGCGATTGAACATCCTTGGGTGACACGTGCGATTGAAAATGCCCAACGTAAAGTGGAAGGACGCAACTTTGATATGCGTAAATCACTGCTTGATTTTGATGATGTTTCTAATGATCAGCGTAAAGTTGTCTACCAACAGCGTAATGGTGTGATGGATAGCGAAGAGATCACTGAAACCATCGATGGTATCTGGGATGATGTATTTAATGATTGTGTTGATCAATATGTTCCACAACAATCACTTACGGAGCAATGGGATTTAGAAGGCCTAGAGCGCAAGCTAAAAAGTGACTTTTTAATTGAATTACCCGTTCAGCAATGGCTAGTTGAGGATGCGAATTTACAGGAAGAGACAATTCGTGAAAATATATTAGTTCAGGCCAAAGCGGTTTATACTGAGAAAAAAGAGCAAGTTGGCAAAGATATTATTGCTGGTTTTGAAAAATCAGTCATGTTACAAACCATTGATACGTTATGGAAAGAGCATTTAGCCGCAATGGATCATTTGCGTCAAGGCATTCACTTACGGGGTTACGCACAAAAAGATCCAAAGCAAGAGTACAAACGTGAATCTTTTGAGATGTTTCTTGCCCTATTAGATACGTTAAAACATGATGTGGTGACTATCCTTTCTAAAGTGCAAGTTCAGAGCAAAGAAGAAGTTGAAGCAATTGCGCTAGAGCGCCGAATTGCAGCTGAAAAAGCCCAACTTGAAATGAAACATATGGCGGCTTCAAGTGACTTACATTCAGAAAACGAAGGTGCAGATACTTTTGTACGTAATAAACGTAAAGTAGGAAGAAATGAACCTTGCCCATGTGGTTCGGGCAAAAAATATAAACAGTGTCATGGTAAGCTTGCTTCATAATCAGATCACTTAAAAATAAAAATGGCTCTTTTGAGCCATTTTTTTTGCTTACAATAAGGTCTTTATGAAAATTATTGATATTAGTATCGCCATTGTAAAAAATGCAGATAATCACTATCTTATCTGTCTACGGTCTCATGATAGTCATCAAGGTGGTAAATGGGAATTTCCCGGTGGTAAGGTAGAGAATAATGAAAGCGTAGAGCAAGCAATGCAACGGGAATTATTTGAGGAAGTTGGATTAATTGCAACTGAGCAACGATTTGTTGAAAAAATATTCTTCGATTATGGAGATAAACAATTAAACCTACACTTTTACTTGATTGAAAAATTTACCGGTGAGGCTTTTGGTAAAGAGGGGCAATCTGTTAAATGGATTTCCAAAGCACAATTTAAACATTATAATTTTCCAGACGCAAATAAAGATGTCATTCTTAAGTTATGATTTTTTAAGGATAAACAGGAGTTGATAACGGAAAATATTTAACTCGCTTTTTTAGTTTTTTCAAATATATTAATAAATAACCTGAGTTTGGGATAAGCAACACTTCCCAATACTGGGAATCAATAGGCATTATTTGTATTAATGTTAAGGCAAGAGAGCTCATTTAAGTAAAAACGTTCATTAATCCGACTCTACTTAAATAATAGTAAACCCGATAGTTGTTTACAGGGTCATCCCTGCTGACTTAAATTATCGCTAATTGCATTGTGCGTTTTAAGGTGAGAATAACTTTCTCCTACAATCTTCCTTGTGCCTCCACTGGCCCACTTTATTCATATTTTTAGATAATATAACGGTTTTATTTATGACAACACAAAAAACGCCTATTTTTTACCTTGATTTTTTACGTTTTATCGCTGTTATTGCAGTTATTTTAATCCATGTATTAGGACCTTTTCGCTTCCTTTATGGTGAAATTCCAGACAGTGATTGGCTAGCAGCTATGGGAATTAATAGTATTACACGCTGGGCTGTGCCTGTCTTTATGATGATAACGGGTGCACTGCTATTGTCCACAGAGCATGATTTTAATTGCGAATACTATTTGAAAAAACGTTTATCAAAGGTAGTTATTCCCTTTATTGGTTGGACGATTATTTATGCCTTTGTTAGCGGTTTTTCAACGCAAGGGTGGTCTGCAGTACAAACGTTGCAAGTTATTAAAAATTCTGCAAATGAACATGCTTGGTACCATTTGTGGTTTTTTTATGACTTTATTCCTCTTTATTTTGTTATTCCTTTTTTAGCTCCATTGCTTAAAAAGTTATCGCCACAATTGATTCATTTATTACTTGCAGTCTTTGTGCTGATGTTTTTAATGAAATGGTTAAAAGTAGAAAGCTTTTTATTAGAGAACCTAATTTTATATAGTGGTTACCTTATTTTGGGTTGGTATTTATTTAATCGAGACAATAAAGGAGAGCTTAAATATTGGTTAATATCTGCTACGATTATGTTATTGGTTAACTTTTTTGGTTCTTGGGAACTGGCTGTAAAATCAGGGGCATATAGCTCATTTTTTATGGGGTATAAAACCTTGAATACCATGATCATTGCGGCTATGTTGTTTGTTGTTGCGCAAACTTATGCTGATAAGATCACTGGAAAATTACGTTCATTGATCGCCGTTATCTCAAAATACAGTTTAGGTATCTACTTATTGCATCCGTTATTACTTATTCCTGTGCGTGAGTTAGATAATGGGTTTTATAGCTTATTTTATTCAAATTGGTTAGCCATTCCGATTATTACCATTATTATCTTATTTATCTCGTTACTTTTCAGTATGTGTTTAATAAAGGTACCTTTTGTTAAACATTTAGTGCCTTAAGGGTTATTTCTCTATAAAGTGCGACTGAAATGAGCTTTTTTATTACTCAATAAAAGTGTTGCTCAACTCTCAGGTGAAGTTGAAAAAAACACTGCGAGCACAGTGATTATCACTGTTGCTCAATGCCATTTTATTTACGTTGCGCCTTGCTCTAGTGTCCAAGCGAGCGCCTGATAAAGTATCTTGAAGTCACGTGAGTATTCATGGATATAAATGAAACGAGAGATTATCTAGTGATGCTTGAGAATATGCATTAAGTGCGCATCTAAATATAAGGCTCTGTTCGATATTTCGGTTGTCGGCTTTGTAACCCCATATATTACAAAGAGTTATAAATATCTAAATGATTATAACTCCAATATTTACAATGAGTTACGTTTTCATAAAGTACAGGCAAAGCAGGTTCAACATTATGATGGAACAGATACAAATATAATGAGGCTAAGCGAATTAATATAGAAAGTAGTGAAGAGTGATAGGTTTCAAAGAAACATCATTGCAAATAACCCATTAGGCACTATTATGTTTCTTGTTGTTAGAAACCTTATAGGTTGAAAGTATCTGTTTGTTAAATATAGCGAGCTAATTTTCTGAACGTTATTATAAAGTGTTAATGCATGTATTGCTTTGTGTTCGCTAAAAATATACGTGTTATATCGATCATATCTGAGTGCGTGTTTGAGATCTCCCATTGAAGTGACATGGTTAGGTAATGTTTTTAATGGCAGTGATTAGTGTTGTTGAAGCATTCGTTGCAGATTTTTAGAGATGAGCGCGGTTGCCCCCCAGATAAGATGATTTTGAAAGGCGATACAGTAGGTAAAATGGCGTTTTTTATTGGCAATTAAACGCTGATAATAATAGTTTTGATCCTCTAATAAAAAACGCAGCGGAACTTCAAAGACACTTTTTACCTCTTGAGCATCAACTTTTAACGTAAAATTGCTCTCTACAAAAGCGACAAAGGGAAAAACTTCAAACCCGCTGGTGGTCTTTAATGGTGATAATTGACCGATTATTTCTATTAAATGTCCTTCAATACCTATTTCTTCATAGGTTTCTCGTCTGGCGGTTTGTTGCAGGTCTTGGTCAACGCTTTCCTGTTTTCCTCCTGGAAAACTTATTTGACCGGGATGATGGCGTAAATGCAATGCACGTTCAGTGAATATAATATGCAATTCATTATTGCGCTCAACTAATGCTATTAGTACCGCTGCTTTTTCATGGTTCTGATAGGATGATAAATACTCCGACCGTTGCAATACCGGTTGAGCAAATAAAAAACGGCTTAAAAAAGAGGCTTTATTCATAATTGTCATTTAATTAAAGTGTGCTTTATTTATATAAATAAGCAAAAAAAGTTGTTGGCTATTATAATATTAGCCCCTAAATTGAGGTGCGCTGTCAGTTGTTAATGGTTAGATAGTATAGTGCGCTAGATGTTTTTAATCTTAATAATAATGCGTAGGGTCATAATGAAGGCAGTTTTACTCATTTAAAGCCTCTATGTCAAATTTAACTCTTTATTTATGCACACAAAACTTCGACAAAAACATTCGTTTATAGTAGCGTAGCTCGTATAATTTTTTTATGGAAATACAGTGTGCTGATTTCAACTTTACCCGTACGAGTTTATTATGAAGATACCGATGCTGGTGGTGTCGTTTATTATGCTAACTACATGAAATTTTTTGAACGTGGTCGCACGGAATGTTTGCGTGATATTAAGATTGAGCAAGATGTTTTGCTAGAACAAAATATTGCTTTTATGGTGAAAAAAGTAGAGATGCACTGCCTTCAATCAGCGCGTTTTAATCAGCTGTTATCGGTAAAAACTGAAATTGAAAGTCACCGTAAAGCGAGCTTAGTTTTTAAACAACAAATATTTAATGAAAGTGACGAGCTACTTTGTAAAGCTTCCACGTTAATCGCCTGTGTTAATTTACAAAAAATGAAACCAACAGCTATTCCAGCTGAAATTATGGAGGTACTCTCTCGTGCATGCTGATATGTCTTTTATAGGTCTATTTTTACAAGCAAGTCTACTGGTGAAGGCTGTCATGTTACTGCTACTCACCATGTCGCTTTATTCTTGGACACTGATTTTTTCACGCGCAAGAATGTTGAAATCTGCCAAACAGGCACTTGCCCATTTTGAAACGCGATTTTGGTCTGGTCATGATCTTAGCCGTTTATATAAAGAAACGGCCGCCCGCAGCGAGCATATTGTCGGCGGTGAAAAAATATTCCACAGTGGATTTAAAGAGTTTTCTCGATTGCATCGTATGCCAGGGCGTAATGTTGATAGTGTTACTGAGGGAGCACATCGTAGTATGCGCGTGACGCTATCACGAGAAGTTGAAGAGTTAGAGACAGGTTTATCTGCACTTGCAACAATTGGTTCAATCAGTCCATATATCGGTTTATTTGGTACAGTGTGGGGCATCATGAATTCATTCATCGCGCTCGGTCAAGTACAGCAAGCTTCATTGTCGATGGTTGCCCCGGGTATTGCTGAAGCGTTAGTTGCCACTGCAATGGGCTTATTTGCTGCTATTCCTGCAGTAATGGCTTATAACAGTTTTTCAACTAAAATGGCAAAAATTGAAACCGCTTATATCAACTTGATGGAAGAGTTTACCTCTATTTTACATCGTCAAGCGATGACTGAAAGCGAATAGGGTGGATTATGCAATATTCTTATCGAAGACCGCGCCGTAAAATTGTCGCGGAAATTAATGTCGTTCCTTATATTGATGTGATGTTGGTACTGTTGATTATTTTCATGGCGACGGCAGCAACGGTGACACTCGGAGTGAAAGTTGATTTACCTCAGTCTACAGCAGAGGCGCTTTCTGTTGATAGCAAAGTTCCCCTTATAGCCTCTATTGATAAGCAGGGGTTGTACTATTTAGATATTGGGGAAAGTGGTGATACGGTACTGACTGCCGATGAGATGAGTGCCTTAGTCAGAGCACAGATTAGCGCCGATAAAGAGGTACAATTTGTCGTTAAAGGCGATGGAGATGTCCCTTATAAACGTGTTATTGAGTTGATGGTATTATTGCAAGAGGCGGGTGTGCCATCACTGGGTTTAATGACTGAGCCACTCGAAAATGAAAAATAGTACTACTTTTATTGCTTTTGTCACTGCTTTATCATTGCATCTCATTCTTGGCGCTGTGATGTTATTAGGCATGAATTTCTCCTGGTTAGAGGATAAACCCAAAGAGCAAGTCGTTATTATTAATGCCTCGATTGTCAATCAAAAGTTGTTTGATGATCTGGCACAGAAAAAACAAGATATTTTAGCCGAAATTAAACGAAAAGAAGATCAAGTTCGTAAAGAAAAAGAACGTATACAACGTGAAAAACAAGCCTCGGAAAAACGACGTAAAGAGGCAGAAATTAAACGTATACAGGCTGAGAAAGATGCCATTGTACGCAAGAAAAAAGAGCAAGAGAAACTTGCCCTTGAAAAAATTGCGATTGCGAAAGCGTTAAAGGTCAAAAAAGAGGCTGAAAAGGCTAAAAAAATGGCCGAGGCGGAGCGTAAAAAACAACAAGCTGAAATGAAACGCATTGAAACCGAAAAAGTGGCGGTAGCTAAAGCGCTTGAAGCCAAGCAAGCGAAAGAGCAGGCAGAAATAAAACGCCAACAAAAAGCGGCTGAAACGGAACGTTTACGTCAAGCTGAGCTTGATAAACAGATGCAAGCTGAGTTTGAAAGTGAGTTTTCTGATGCCCAAAACTCAAAACATATGTCTGAAATTGCACGTTACAAAGCGCTTATCCAAAATAAAATAAGTCGCAATTGGCAGGTTGAACTGAGCATGAAAGGTAAAAGTTGTACTTTAGCCATTCGTTTAGCGCCAGATGGTTTAGTCTTAAGTGCTAAGCGTAGCCAAGGTGATCAACAACTCTGTGACTCTGCAAAACGAGCCACCTTAAGAGCAAAAACATTACCGATCCCCCAAGATCCCGATATTGCAGCACAATTTCGCGATTTCGATATTACTTTAGAGCCTGATTTGTAAGGAAAATAAAAGATGTTTTTACGGTTGTTATTATCAATATCATTTTTAATGGCGTCAGCACAGGCCTCCGCTCGCTTGGAAATATTAATTACGGAAGGAATCAATAGTGCTCGGTCAATCGCGATTATTCCATTTAAGTGGTTAGGAGCAGGAACAAAACCTGAAAATTTTGCTACTATTATTGGTAATGATCTAAGAAGTAGTGGGCAATTTAGCCCTATTTCGATTGATAAAATGGCAAAAACACCCTCCAATAGTCAAAATGTAGATTATGCGTTATGGCATAAAATTGGTGTTGAAGCCATTGTGATGGGTGAGGTTAAACCTGCTAGCAAAGCTGGTGAATATACCATTACCTATGAATTGCTGGATGTCGTTACTGGTAATATGGGGATGCCAGGGTACTCCCCGGTGTTGGACAAACGTAGTAGCACTGTAAAAACAGAAAAACTACGTCAATTTTCACACCGTATAAGTGATGTTGTTTATGAAAAACTAACCGGTGTGCGTGGTGCTTTTTTAACACGTATTGCCTATATTGCAGTCGATCGTAGCAGTTCATATCCGTATCAACTCAGGATTTCTGATTATGATGGTTTTGGTGAAAAATTGGTATTGCGTTCAAAGCAACCAATTATGTCACCTTCTTGGTCTCCAGATGGCCGCCAACTCGCTTATGTTAGTTTTGAGAAAAAACGTTCGCAAGTATATATTCAAAATCTATATACACAAAAACGAGAGCTCATGACTTCGTTCCCTAAGATTAATGGTGCGCCTAATTGGTCTCCTGATGGGGAAAAATTAGCACTCGTTTTATCAAAAGATGGGCAACCAGAGATATATATTTTAAATATTAAAAGCAAAGCATTACAGCGTATTACTCGAAATCGTGTTATTGATACAGAGCCAAGTTGGACGCCTGATGGTAAAAGTTTGATTTTTACTTCTGAACGTGGAGGGAGACCTCAGATATACCAAATTGATCTCACATCTTATAAAACAAAACGTCTGACTTGGGAAGGCGAGTTGAATTTAGGTGGCACAATAACCCCTGATGGTGATAGTCTTGTAGTTGTAAGTCGCCATAATGGTAATTACAAAATTTCAGTGCAAGATCTTGATTCTGGTGATTTAAGGACACTGACTAAAACGAAGTTAGATGAATCGCCAAGTATCGCGCCTAATGGTAGTATGATAATGTACAGTACTGTTTATCAAGGTAAGAAAGGCTTGGCATTAGTCTCAATGGATGGACGCTTCAAAGCGAATATCCCAGCAAAAAATGGCGAGGTTAAATCGCCAGCATGGTCACCATTTTTAAACTAACTCTATTTTAAAGTAAATTTAAGGAAAAAAAATGAACTTATCAATGATTTCAAAAAGCTTGTTAATTGCACTACCTATGTTAGCTCTAGGTGCTTGTAGCTCAGTGAGTGATAGCGATAGTGATGCAATGTCAGCAGAAACAAATGCGGCAGTTCAAACGAATGTTATTGAAGCGCTTGAATTAACACCAGAAGAGATACTTGTACAACAGTACACCGCAGCCATTCTTGAAACTACCATCAACTTTGAATTTGATCAATCATCTATTGCACCTCGTTTCACTATTATTCTTGATGCACATGCAAAATTATTAGTTGATAATCCTGATAAATTACTTGTCATTGAAGGGCATGCAGATGAACAGGGTACACCTGAATACAATATCGCACTTGGTGAACGCCGTGCTAACTCTGTTGCGACTTACCTAGAAAATATGGGTGTTGCTACTAACCAATTAACTATTGTTAGTTATGGTGAAGAAAAACCTGTTAATTTTGGTCATGGCCTTGCAGCAAATGCTGAAAACCGTCGTGCTGAACTTGCTTACTAATTTATAAATAGTATGAATCAAGTAAACTTCAAAGTGGCCATTTTAATGGCCTCTTTTCTATGCTCTTTTAGTTTTGCAGCTGCTCCCGTTAACGACGTAACTGCGACTAAAAGTAGCAAGCAGATAGAAAATCAACTCGATGAACTAACGCGTCTTTTAGAAAATCGTAATCGAATGCAAATACGTCTCCAGAATCAACTTGATGTGCTGGCACAAGAAGTGAGTCAGATGGTCGGCAATATAGAGCTGTTTAATCATAAGATTGAACAAGTTGAAAATCGTCAGCGTACTTTGTATCAACTTATTGATGAACAAAAAAACAGTCATTCTAACGTTGTTGCGCAACCACCTCCTGAAAACAATCCTGCGGTTGCAGTTGATGAAAAAGCGGCTTACCAATTAGCTGTTGATCTCGTTTTAGTTGAAAAAGACTACCAGCAAGCCATTATCGCTTTTGAAGGTTTTGTCGTTGAGCATCCCAAATCATCACTTATTGCGAATTCTCAGTATTGGTTAGGGCAACTTCTCTACAAAGAGCAAAAACGTAATGAAGCACGTAATGCTTTTTTAATCGTGACAGAGCAATACCCTGATTCAAATAAACGTGCCGACTCATTATTTAAAATTGGTATTATTGATGAGTATTTAGGGGAAAAATCATCCGCTAAAACTTTTTATGAAAAGACGTTAAAGGAATACCCTGATTCATCGGCCGCTAGCCTTGCAAGTAAGCGTTTAAAAGCTTTATAAACCAACGAATGATAGACTAAATATAATGATTTGTTTGTTTTCTCAGCAAACGGTAAAAAAGCGTGAAATTTTTGTTGCGCTCTGGAAATTATTGTATATTATACGCCGCAGTTGAGAGGGAATGTGGCGCTGTTCACGTTGGCTCTTAGTTTAATAAATGATGCTTATATTTCGTTTGTTTGTTCAGTTAGTAGAGCAATAGATACTCTTTTTATTTAAAGTTTATCGAAAAAAATAACACTATATTCTATATATTGGTGTCGCTCAGTTGGTAGAGCTATTGAAACACTTTTGATTTAAAAAGCGTATTTAAGAATAAAAACCAAAGCCATATTACATATATGGGCCGTTAGCTCAGTTGGTAGAGCTATTGAAACACTTTTAATTTAAAAAGCGTATTTAAGAATAAAAACCAAACCCATATTACATATATGGGCCGTTAGCTCAGTTGGTAGAGCTATTGAAACACTTTTGATTTAAAAAGCGTATTCAAGAATAAAAACCAAAGCCATATTTTATATATGGGCCATTGCTCAGTTGGTAGAGCTATTGAAACACTTTTGATTTAAAAAGCGTATTCAAGAATAAAAACCAAAGCCATATTACATATATGGGCCGTTAGCTCAGTTGGTAGAGCAGTGGACTTTTAATCCATTTGTCGAAGGTTCAAA